>NZ_JBNLYC010000226.1:0-5527 GCF_050172015.1 Bacillus sp. GMa5/1
AGATTGAAAGCGCTTTATAGATTTTTCGTGAAATTTTTACCTAGCCTATTTTTGAGGTTAGTAGTAAGAAAGGAGATATTTCCATGTTCTTAAGAAAATTAACAAAAAACCAGTTAATCACTATTGATTATTATGATTAAAATGTAAATCACCGGTAAACGAAACAAACATAATAGTACAACAACATTAGTGGATAAGAATATTAGTTTTGCAGAAGGGGATAGAGCATCTTGTGTATAAATGGTAAGTTTTTAGAAAATTCAGTTTCACAGTTGCGTGTTGTGATGTTTGTTTAAACAGGCCAATTCTATTAATATAGAAAATTTTTATCCTTGTTGTATTTGAATATGAATGAGGTATTTATGCCAAGGAATATAGGTGATTTTATATAGATTATGATAGATAAATTTTTGGTATGGAGTGATAATATGGAAAGATTTTTTGTAGAGTTAGTCGGATCAACAAATGATTTTTTATGGTCTAAATTGTTAATTATTATGCTTGTTATTTGCGGAATTTATTTTACATTTAAATTGAATTTTGTACAGTTTCGAATGTTAAAAGAAATGGTCCGTGTATTAATGGAGGGGAAAAGTGGTTCTAAAGATCAAATCTCTCCTTTTCAAGCGTTTTGTATTGGTATGGCAGCCCGCGTTGGAACAGGGAATATCACAGGAATTGCGATTGCAATTGCATTAGGTGGTCCTGGAGCTGTATTTTGGATGTGGATTATTTCTATTATTAGCTCGGCCTCCAGTTTTGTCGAAAGCACATTAGCACAGATATATAAAGTAAAAGATAAAACTGGTTTCCGCGGTGGTCCATCCTATTATATGGAAAAAGGGTTGAATAAACGTTGGATGGGAGTATTATTCTCTATTTTAATCACAATTACTTTTGGTCTTGTATTCAATTCAGTACAATCAAATACAGTTACAATTGCTTTTCAAAACTCATTTGGTACAGATCGTCTAACAGTTGGGATAATCATGGCCATTGCTTTCGCTGCGATTATTTTTGGTGGTGTACAACGTATTGCAAAAATGGCTGAATACAAGGTGGTATTTTTAGCAGTATTATACATTGGAGTTGCATTATTTGTTGTAGTTACCAACATATCAAAAATGCCGGAAGTTCTTTCTCTTATTGTTCAAAACGCATTTGGTTTTAAACAAATAGCAGGCGGTTCAATTGGTGCAGCACTTATGAATGGAGTTAAACGCGGTTTATTCTCAAATGAAGCTGGTATGGGAAGTGCACCAAACGTTGCCGCAACAGCAACAACAAGTCATCCGGTGAAACAAGGACTGATTCAAGCATTTGGTGTATTAACGGATACACTGATCATTTGTACTAGCACTGCCTTTATTATTTTGCTGTCTGATGCATATAAACAACCGGGGTTAAATGGTATTGCACTTACACAAGCAGCATTAAGTGAACACATAGGTCCTTGGGCATCGGGTTGTCTTGCTATCTTTGTTTTTTTATTTGGATTTGGTGCGTTAATTGGCAACTATTATTATGGTGAAACAAATATTCGCTTCTTACATACAAGTAAAGTGTGGTTAATGATATACAGAATAAGTGTGTTGGCTATGATTGTATTTGGTTCTGTTGCAAAGATTCAAATTGTATGGGATTTAGCGGACTTATTTATGGGCTTTATGGTTATTATTAATTTAATTGCTATTACCTTACTTTCAAAAGTAGCATTTGCGGCGTTACAAGATTATATAAACCAGAAAAAAGCTGGTAAAGATCCTGTTTTTTATAAAGAAAACATTAAAGGGCTTGAAAATATTGAATGTTGGGATAGTTATGAGAAAACTTCAAAAAAGAAAAGTGTGTAATAAGAAGGATATTCAGACTGCAATATGTCTGAATATTTTTCTTGGTTCTAGTGCAAATATTATTGATTATAGTAAAGAAAAAATCATTCTATATAAAGTTAATAGTACGGGGGAATATGATTAAATGATAAAGGATTCTAGCGTTCAAGTTGAGGGTCAAGAAAAAGTTTGCTTAGATCAATGGGTAGCTCATTATCGAGCGTATGCAGCTAAGGGACGAAGCGCCAGTTATATTCCCGCTCTGGGGGAAATAAATGTATCGCAGTTAGGTATTTGTATAGTAAAGCCAGATGGAACAATGATAAAATCAGGAGATTGGGAGATACCTTTCACATTACAAAGTATATCAAAAGTAATCGGTTTTATAGCCGCTTGTTTAAGTCGCGGTATTTCTTATGTATTAGAACGAGTTGACGTAGAGCCAACTGGAGATGCCTTTAATTCAATTATTCGTTTAGAGATACATAAACCAGGAAAACCTTTTAATCCTATGATCAATGCTGGAGCGATTACGATAGCTTCACTTTTGCCAGGGACATCGGTGCAAGAAAAATTAGAATCTCTATACGTATTAATTGAAAAAATGATAGAGAAGCGCCCCGCTATTAATGAAATAGTATTTCAATCAGAATGGGAAACGGCTCATCGTAATAGAGCATTAGCATACTATTTAAAGGAGAATGGTTTTCTAGAATCAGATGTGGAGGAGACACTAGAGGTTTACCTAAAACAATGTTCGATTGAAATAAATACAGAAGATATTGCCTTAATAGGGCTTATACTAGCACATGATGGATATCATCCTATTCGCAAAGAACAAGTGCTCCCTAAAGAAGTAGCTAGGTTAACAAAAGCTTTAATGCTAACTTGTGGAATGTACAATGCTTCTGGAAAATTTGCTGCTTTCATTGGATTACCAGCTAAGAGTGGGGTATCCGGCGGAATTATGACACTTGTTCCCTCAAAATCTAGGAAGGATTTATCGTTCCAAGATGGATGTGGTATTGGTATTTACGGACCAGCCATTGATGAATATGGGAATAGTTTACCAGGAATTATGTTGTTAGAACATATTGCAAAAGAATGGGATTTAAGTATATTTTAAAAAGGAGCACAGATATTTTGGTGTTAGAGCGAGTCCAAAAGTGTTCAGACCTTATATTGTGTCTGAACATTTTTGAGTTATAAAGTATCTTTCTAAAGTAGAAGGGTGTAATGAATACTCACAATCTATAATGCTTTCGTTTATATCTTATTTATCAGTTTTTGAAAAAAATAGAGTAAGTATTGTATTAATGCAAATAGGTTTGTATACTGACTGTTAGGCGAAAGTGAGAAGTGATTATTTTGAATCTTAGTAATTTAGTAAAAAAAGACATCTATATTCTCGTTTTAATGATACTTACAGTACCCTTAGTAGGTGAAATAAAGTCATTTCCTTTAAATGAAACATTTAGAATGAGCTTTGGCGCACCAACATTTTTCTTTTTTTTGTTATTGTTTCGACGAATTCCAGCATTTTTACCGGGTTTTTTAACAGCGATAGTCGTGGTAGTATTTCGTATCTCAATGGATGTCATTATAAAGGGAAATATGGATTGGCTAGCCGCTTTTCATACTCACTATCCTAGTTTTTTCTTTTATTTTACTTATTCGTATCTCTTTCATTTAGCAAAAATCAAACGTTTTTATCATCAACCACTAATGATTGGTTTTATTGGTTGCATGATTGAAATACTGTCAGACTGTGTGGAATTAATGATTCAATATTTCGTATTAAAAACATCGATCACATCCGAGGCAATAAATGAGATTATTGTTATCGCATGTTCCCATAGTTTTATAGTTCTAAGCTTTTTCAATATGATGAAATTGTATGAAGCGCAATCAAGGGAGAGACACATAAAGAAACAAAATGAACACATGCTCATGCTTATCTCTAATTTATATGAAGATGCTGTTCATTTAAAAAAAACATTACAAGATGCTGAGAATATAACAAAAAAATCCTATGATTTATATAAAACCTTAGACTCTTTTGAGCACAAACAGATGGATTTTCAGTTTGGGGATTTAAGGCAACAGGCATTACAAATTGCTGGTGAGGTCCATGACGTTAAAAAGGATAACCAACGTATTTTTGCGGGACTTTCAAAACTAATTTCTGATGAAAGTTTTACAGATTATATGTCTGTACATGAACTAGTAAATATCATTATACGGGCAAATACGAAATATGCACGCTTGCTAGAGAAAGACATCCAATTTTTGTATAAAATTGATGGTGTGCATCCTCATTATCATATTTACACAATCTTATCTATTATAAATAATATCGTTACAAACGCTGTAGAAGCTATCCAAGGTATGGGAACCATCACAATTGACATTAATAAAGACCACCATTTTGTTGAATTTCAAATAGGCGATAATGGTCCTGGTATTTCTTCAAAATATAAAGATTCAATTTTTGAGCCTGGGTTTACTTCTAAATATGATGATTTAGGCAACCCATCGACAGGTATCGGATTATCGTATGTTAAAGAAATGGTCGAACAACTTGAAGGTGATGTTACGCTTGAGGACAGAACCGAAGGAAAAGGATCAATTTTTATAATTAGATTAGGGATTGATCATATAATTTCGAAAGGGTGATTCTATGTATTTTTATATAGTAGATGATGAAAAAGCGGTTCGCTCAATGTTGGCTCAAATTATCGAGGATGAAGATCTTGGGGAGGTTATAGGAGAAGCTGAGGATGGTTTATCTTTAGAGCAACAAATGCTAATCCTTAAAAATATAGACATTTTATTTATCGATTTGTTAATGCCGATTCAAGATGGAATAAAAACAATCCGTCAAATAAAACCTTCGTTTAAAGGGAAAATCATCATGGTCTCTCAAGTAGAATCAAAAGAATTAATTGCTGAAGCTTATTCGCTTGGTGTTGAATACTATATTATTAAGCCAATTAACCGGATTGAAGTATTAACAGTTGTTCGGAAAGTCATTGAACGAATTCGTTTGGAAAAATCGATAAAAAACATTCAAGAATCGCTTAATATGGTACTAAAATTAGATAGTAATTCAAGTACGCAAGAAAAATACCGTAATGAAAAACATTTAAATACTTTTAATCATTTTCAAAATTCCATTCATTTTCTTTTGTCTGAATTAGGAATAGCCAGTGAAAGTGGAAGTAAAGATTTGATGGATATGCTAGATTATTTATATAAATATGAACAAGATAACACGTTGGAACAAGGCTTTCCCTCACTAAAAGAGATTTTTATGAATTTGGCTCAAAAAAAACTTGGGGATTCAGCTGAAGATGCCGAATTAAAAAGGTTCATAGAAGCTTCCAAACAACGGATTCGGAGAGCAATTTATCAATCATTAAACCATTTAGCATCCCTTGGACTTACTGATTTTTTAAACCCGAAGTTCGAAAATTATGCTTCTAGATTTTTTGATTTTACTACCGTAAGGAGAAAGATGACAGAATTGAATAATGAACCAACATTACCTGCTCGTATTGATACGAAAAAATTTATTCAAGTTCTTTATTTTGAAGCAAAACGAATACACTTGGAGTTAAGATGATAAACTCTTGCTAAGTATTATTTTCAATTGATAGATTGATAATAGTTTTTCTTTTTATTCTCCTTTATTT
>NZ_JBNLYC010000227.1:0-5519 GCF_050172015.1 Bacillus sp. GMa5/1
AAATGAAATAATAAATAGCGGAAAAATCAGAAATTTTTACGCTAGTATACAATATGTTACAATAAGCTGTGTCAATGAAAGAAGAAATTCCGTGCATCGCGCGGGAGAGGTTCGCGAACTCCCTCTATAAAAAACTATGGAAACAACAATATCCTTAGGTATTGTTTTGTTTTTTTATTGTGACAGTTCAAGAACGTTCTTTCTTCTTATTTATAGTAGAGAAGGAGAATGAGTGAAATGAAAAAAGAAAAAGCAGTTGTTGTTTTTAGTGGAGGACAAGATAGTACGACATGTTTATTTTGGGCAATAGAGCAGTTTGCAGAGGTAGAAGCTGTAACGTTTAATTACAATCAACGTCATAAGCTAGAAATTGATTGTGCAGCGGAAATTGCAAAAGAACTAGGAATAAAGCATACGGTACTAGATATGAGTCTATTAAATCAACTTGCTCCAAATGCGTTAACCAGAACGGATATGGAGATTACACATGAAGAAGGTGAATTGCCATCGACATTTGTAGATGGACGAAATTTACTCTTCTTATCATTTGCTGCTGTATTAGCAAAACAAGTTGGAGCACGTCATATTGTAACGGGTGTATGTGAAACTGATTTCAGTGGTTATCCAGACTGCCGTGACGTGTTTGTGAAATCGTTAAATGTTACTTTAAATTTATCTATGGATTACCCGTTTGTCATTCACACGCCACTTATGTGGATTGATAAGGCTGAAACATGGAAATTATCAGATGAACTTGGAGCATTTGAGTTTGTTCGAGAAAAAACATTAACATGTTATAACGGAATCATTGGTGATGGTTGCGGTGAATGTCCAGCATGTCAACTTCGTAAAGCAGGATTAGATACGTACCTACAAGAACGCGAAGGAGCGAATAACTAATGGATAACTTTTTTGGATTTCGCATCGTAGAGAATTTGCAAAAAATGGACAAGGATATTCAGCGTAAACAACTCAAATACCATAATAAAAGAGTAATGGTCAGCAAGGAATTTACATTTGATGCAGCACACCATTTACACTGTTATGAAGGGAAATGTAAAAACTTACACGGTCACACATATAAAGTTGTATTTGGAATTAGTGGATATGTAAATGAAATAGGTCTTGCAATTGACTTTGGAGATATAAAAGAAATTTGGAAAAATGAAATCGAAATTTATCTAGATCATCGTTATTTAAACGAAACGTTACCTGCAATGAATACGACTGCTGAAAATATGGTCGTTTGGATTTATGAAAAGATGGCAGAAGCACTAACAAAAGAGAATCGAGTGAACGAATATAAAGGAGCTCGCGTTGAATTTGTTCGTCTATTTGAGACGCCGACTAGTTATGCGGAAGTAAGACGGGAGTGGATGCTTGATGAGTAAAATCCCTGTCTTAGAAATATTCGGTCCGACTATTCAAGGTGAAGGAATGGTTGTAGGGCAAAAAACAATGTTTATTCGTACAGCTGGTTGTGATTATAGCTGTGCTTGGTGTGATTCTGCTTTTACGTGGGATGGATCAGCTAAAGATCAAATTAGACAGATGACACCAGAAGATATTTGGGATGAGCTTGTCGCAATTGGAGGAGAAAATTTTTCTCATGTTACGATTTCAGGTGGAAATCCGGCATTACTGAAAAATATTGAGTTTCTTCTTTCTATATTAAAAGAAAATGGAATGCGAACGGCAATTGAAACGCAAGGGAGTAAATGGCAAGATTGGTTACTTCAAATTGATGAGGTAACAATTTCTCCAAAACCACCAAGTTCAACGATGAAAACAGATTTTCATAAGTTAGATGCTATTATTCAGAAACTAGCAGGAAAAGATATTAGTTTAAAAGTAGTAGTATTCGATGATCATGATTTTGAATATGCAGTTAAGATGCACGAACGTTATCCAAAGGTACCATTTTTCTTACAAGTAGGAAACGATGATACAAAAACAGTGGATGATGCGATGCTTATAAAAAATTTATTAGATAAGTATGAATGGCTGATTGATAAAGCTGTAAATTGTAAAGAGATGAATGATGCAAAAGTATTGCCTCAGCTTCATGCGTTAGTATGGGGAAATAAGCGCGGCGTATAACGAGAAGGGATGTTTAAAATGACAGGAAGATTAGATGAAGATTTAAAAGATGTAACATTACTAGGGAATCAAAATACAAAATATTTATTTGAATATAGCCCAGAAATATTAGAGGTGTTTGATAATAATCATCCAAACCGTGATTATTTTGTAAAATTCAATTGTCCTGAATTTACAAGTTTATGCCCGAAAACAGGACAACCAGATTTTGCAACAATTTATATTAGCTATATTCCAGAGCAAAAAATGGTAGAGAGTAAATCTTTAAAGTTGTATTTATTTAGTTTCCGCAATCATGGTGATTTCCACGAAGATTGCATGAACGTTATTATGAACGATTTAATTAAATTAATGGATCCGCGTTATATTGAGGTATGGGGGAAATTCACACCACGTGGTGGCATTTCAATTGATCCATACTGCAACTACGGGCGCCCAGGTACGAAGTATGAACAAATGGCTGACTACCGCATGATGAACCACGATCTATATCCGGAAACAATTGATAATCGTTAATAGAAAGAAAGGGCCTGTATAGTATACAGGCCCTTTCTTTCTATTATATTATGCATTTTGATTAATGACAGTATAGTTTTTATGACTTACAACTGTAAGAGGTTCCATATCTAGTTCTCTAAAATTCTTCATAATTGTTATATCAACAATAACAGAGTTTTGATTTACTTTTTGAACACGGCCTTGCATTCCACCTTTAAATTCGATGATATCTCCAGTTTCTGCGATCTGCATAAGCAACTCTCCTTGTTACAGTTTTCCCAAAAAAAGAATAAATTTGGGTTTTTTTATTTCCTCCTATTTTGAACCATATTTCCTACTTTGTAAATGTTTCCAAAGTAAAAATTCGAAAAATATTCACTTTTTGTAAGAAAATATGTAGAAAATCCATGTTTTTTAGAAAAAATAGCAAAAATGCGAGAATCTTTATATCGAGGTATAATGAAAAAGTAGAATAACCTGCTGAAGTGGGAGAAATTAGAGGCGGTAAAATGATGTTTGAATTTGTGGGGAGTGTTATAGCTTTAATTTTATTTTTATTTTCTTATATGCATTTAAAAAAGATTCGTCAATATGATACGAGTACATATTTTGATGGGATGGATGGTATCCATGCTTCGATAACACATGATAGTGGTGGGGAGATGTAAAGGTATATAACTTTATTTTCTTGCGTGGTATGATGTTTAGAACTAGTGCATAATAGAGTTCATAAGTGATGAATGGAGAGTGAAAAGAATGAAGATTTCTTTTATTCGTCATGGTTGTTTAAGTCGTATAAGAGAACCGATGACAATTAATTCATTTCACGAATGGATGAAACAGTATGATTCCGAGTCAATGATACAAAAAGCTAAAATGCCGATAGAAACAATAGAGGCAATTGAAGCAGCGAAATTTGTCTTAACAAGTGATCAAAGGCGTGCTGTACAATCAGCAGCTGAATTGACGGATTCTTTATCTTTTATGCAAAATTCTCTTTTTAGAGAAGCTGAAGTTCCTTCATGCTTTTTTGCTCCGAAGTGGTTGAAATGCACAATTAAGGTATGGATGTTCATTGGACGAACATTATGGATACTTGGCTACCATAAAGATGTTGAGTCTTATAAGGAAGTAAGAGAGAGGGTAAGGCAAGCGGCTTACCTGTTACATCGTTATGCTCTCGTACATGGAAGTATAGCTCTTGTAGGTCATAATTATGTGAATGTAATGATTGGTGCCGAACTGAGAGCGATGGGATGGTCTGGTTCTCCTATTTTGCACAGAGAGCCATGGGGATGTACAACATATACGTTTCACGAGGCGATGGATGGAAATATATTAAATACAAATTTAACATAAAAGCACACGATTTATATAAATCGTGTGCTTTCTTTTTAAGATATAGAAATTTTGACGTTTAATGGTTTTACGAGATGAGCATAAGGTTCCCCTACTAGCATAACAATTTCATCTTTTTTATAACCTAACTTTTCGTATAGTGAATAGGCGCGTTTGTTTTCTAAATTAACAAGTAAAGCGATTTTTTTATGCCCTTTTTCAGTTGCATAGATTTCGGCAGCTTCAATTAATTTAGAACCTATACCTTTTCCGCCGTGTGCACTTGAAACTGATAATGTATCAATGTAATACTCATCAAGCTCAGCTTCTTTTTCTAACGTAATTGATTCATCTTTATGTAATGCTCTTAAGTGATGTACAATTGGTGCGTCAAGCTGTGTTGCTTCACTACCGTGATAAGCGACAATAATTCCAACTGCACTCTCGTCTTGTTCATAGACAAAACAGTTTTCGTAGCTCAGACGGTTATTTTCTTTTGAGAACCATGTCTCAAGTCCTAGTAATACTTCTGCTTCAACTGTGCTACCTGTGATTTTTTCAGCAATTTCATGCAGAGCATTATACAATAAAGGAGCTATTGCCATTGCATCTGTCTTTTTTGCTTTCCGAATCATAGTATCCCTCCTAGTTCTATTTGTATATTGTAGCATAGTGGTATGGAACTTTGCATAATTGAATGCCGAAATGTTTGATATAGAGAAGTAGCTATGTTAGTATATGATATTTAGTGGACATATAGTAAAACAATATTGTTTGCGAAATAACGAAAATAAAATCATGGCATAACAACGAGATAAAGTGAAACGTTAATCAGTAAGATTTTTTGTTCATTCTACGACTGATTAGTAGTCAACACCAATCGGACTACCTGCAAATAGCGGGATAAATTTACAGTTGTTGACCTATAGAATATAAGATAAAATAAAATATTGCAGAGAGGTGAAATACATGGATAAAGAATTAGCAAATACAATTTTAGATCAGCTAAAAAATGGTGAAATAAAGGAGTATGTTGTTACGAAAGATGTATTTTATACGTTCAGAGAAGTTGTTGTAAATAGAGAAGACTTTAAGCATTTCATTGGTAACGCACAGCGAGGCGGGCAAGTGATTTATACATATTCAGAAACGCCACGTTCATAAAGGAGAATTTTGATCAGCAGGGCATCTCTCACTGATTAGTAGCCTTCACCAAACGGACGTTTCATGCGGGATAAATAAAAGATAAAGGAGAGGGGAATTATGGGCGATTTTAAACAAGGCATTTTACCACATTGGGATTATATGTGGAAAGATAGAGCCGGCAATCGATTTATGGGAATGGTTATGTATCCAGAGAAACGAAAATGTTCAGCAAAAATGCTTCAGAAAATAAAAAGAGCATATGAAGAAGCAATAGAAATTAAAGTAACTGTACAAGTTCAACATACATATCAGTACGTAGAAGGACTGATTGTATACTTTGATGAAGAGGCTCCTGTATGTACAATGCTTGATAAAGATGAAAATCCACATCATATATTTGTAAAAGATATTTTGCGCATTGAGTACTCTGAATAAAC
>NZ_JBNLYC010000228.1:0-5518 GCF_050172015.1 Bacillus sp. GMa5/1
ACAAAATATTACGCTACTTTAGGATCTTTTCTCTCATGTCCACGTTGAACAATAAATAAGAAGATTGTTGATAAAACCGCACCTGTTAATAGTAAGATGAAACAACCATCCCAGCCAGAACTATCAACAATAACACCAATTGCTGCGTTAGCTACAAGACTTCCGCCTACATAACCGAATAGACCACACATACCAACTGTCGTACCTACTGCAAATTTCGGTACTAATTCCATCGCACTTAAACCGATTAAGAACTGTGGTACATAAATTAAACAACCGATAATAGAAACTGCAATACTTACAACAAGTACGCTAGTTGCTTGCCAATATATAAACGTACCAATAACAACTCCAACCATACTAATAATACATAATGGCATACGTTTTCCTTTAAATAATTTATCACTTAAAAAGCCAACGATTAATGAACTTGGAATTGCCATACCTTCAAAGATTGCATATGCCGCATGCGCTTCTGCTTTTGAAAATCCTTTAACTGTCGTTAAATAAAGTGGAACCCAGTTAATAACACCGAAACGAATTAAATAAACAAAAGCATTCGCAATACATAAGAACCATACAAATTTATTTTTCACTACATACTTCATTAAAATTTCTTTTGGTGACATCTTGTTAGCATTATCTGCTTTTTCAAGATTTTCATAGTCATTACGATACTCATCAATTGGAGGAAGACCTTCAGATTCTGGTGTATCCTTCGCATTGATCCAAACAAGTACTGCAATTACCATTGCGATAATCGCTGGGAAAATAAACACGCCACCTTGCCAATGATTTTCACCGAAAATACCTACACCAATTCCGACAAGTGGTGGCACAAGCATTCCACCAACGTTATGTGAAATATTCCAAAGACCTGTTTTCGTACCGCGTTCTTTCTTCGAGAACCATTTCGTCATAACAATACTACAAGGTGGTGCTCCCATACCTTGTACAATACCGTTAACAACAAGTAATGTAACAATCATCCCAAATGATGATGCAAAGCCGAAACAAATATTTACAAGCCCTGATAAGAATAAACCGACTGCGATAAAGCGCTGGGCGAAAGCTTTATCTGATAAATTCCCCATAAAGAACTTACTAAATCCATAAACAATTGCCATTACTGAACCTAGTAGACCAATTTCAGCTGTACTAAAACCATATTCTTGTACTAAATACGTACTTGATAACGTAAAGTTACTACGAACTAAATAATAAGCAGCATATCCAACTGAAATCCCGATTAACACACGAATACGTAGTAATCGATATACACGATCGATCATATCCGCTGGCAATCTTTCAATTGCAGGTGCTGGCTTGAGCCATTTAAACATATATTTCCGTCTCCTTTTCTCATTTCAGAGAGAGACGCTGTCTATTCCATATCTCGATTATTCCGCTATTTGATATATTTTGGTTCGTCCTTCTAACCGGCTGTCCTTCTATTTCTTTCTCATTCTTCGCAAACATCGTTGGTACGCCAAACGACACTTTTTCTAAAATATGCCCCGCTTCTTCTGATAAACAATAATCAATAAATAAATCCGCAATAATACCACTCGGTGCACGTTTTAGTTTAGAAATCGCATTAACAGATAACCCTGTTTGCTCAGGTTCGTTACTTAAAATCGGAAAGCCTTGTTTTTGAAGCATTCTCTGATCTCCCATAAAGTTGATGCCTATCATATATTCACCGCTCGCAACAAGTTCTGCTGGGATGTAACCATTCACTGTTACTTCTCCAACTTGTTCTGCCAGATTCTTCACATATCCCTTCGCTTCCTCTTCACCTAACGTATCAATCAGTGATTGGAAAAACGTATATGCTGTACCTGAAACATTTGGATCGGGCATGACAATCTTTCCTTTATATACTGGATTCAATAAATCTTTCCATCTTAACGGATACGAGAGACCGAGCGGCGCTATTTCCTCGTTCCACCGCTCTTTATTAATCGCAATTGCCAGCTTCTCCACTTCATAACCGTACCAATAACCATCTTTATCTTTAACAGTTTTTGAAATACGATTTGCATGTTGGCTTATCACAGGAATAGAAAGATTTTTTTGCTTCATCATTTGATGCGCATCTACTGTACCGCCAATAATAATATCCGCCTTCGGATTTCCAGCTTCTTCTTCCACTCTACGAAGAAGTTCTTCTGTTGAAAGACGAATAAATTCATACGTACATCCGCGCGGTTTACAAAATGATGAAAGTAACGCTTCACCAACTTCCTCACGAGCCGCTACATACGCAACAATATGACGATCATCCAAAATAGGGAGACCATTTTTACTATATTTAATAGAGGTTGTATCTCGAGAGCAACTAGACATCGCTCCTCCAATTACTAGCAAAAAGAAGAAAAAGGCTATCTTTCTCATGACGCATTCTCCTTTACGAATAACTCTGCTAGAGAGCCTTTCATATACATGACATTCCCGTTATTATCACCGAGATATTGCACAACAAAGTACGATGGATACACAGAAATCGTAAGAATATCTTCACGATCATTCTTTACACGCTTACCTGTTTTATAAGCTGTAATATAAGCAATCGGTTCATTCTGCGATTGTAATAACTTCTGAATCTCTCCGTAATCTGTAATTTGCTTTGCGTATCGAATAGAATCAAGCATGTGCGTAAGATTGATAGTACGTACCACATCGCCTTGACGTACTACGACATCCTTTGCTGAAGCAAAGAAATCACTAATACGCTCTGGCGTGTAATACAGGCTTAATAAATACGTTTGAAGTGCTGAAATCATCGGATCCATGCCATTCTTTCCGTATACATTTTCCCCATACTGGAACAAGTCACCTACTGCAAAAGTACGCTTATGTCCATTCAAGTACGTTACTTCTCCAGTAAATACTTGTTCTTGGCTCTTAACGTCCCCCGGCTCTATTCGAATTCGGTCAAAGAATGAAACAATCGTATGCAAACGAACTTCATCCGTTACAACGATTTCTCCCCACTTTTCATGTCTTACTTTCACTTCAATTGGAAGAGATTCATTCACCCTTTGTAAAACGGCTTGTTTATCATTTACAATGTTAATTCGATTATAGATTTGCTTCTCCATAACATAAAACAAAACAAGAGAAACAATCATACAAATGACAAACATAAGAATTTGAAATGATAGCCTTTTCATTTCTGCCTACCTCCAAGATAAAAAAACGTTGTTTCGAAAATACCGCATAATTGTTTCATAAATGTATCATTTAACCGCTTTCAAGTTTTTTATGTCTTCCATCCTTCTCGGAAGCAAAAATGTAATGAATATTGTAGTACCTATTTCTTCACTACTCTCAATCCGCATGCTTCCGCCCTGCTTACTCATAATCTCCTGACAAATATACAAACCATAACCATTCCCGTAACTAGAAGGAAGTGCCTTTCCTTTCGGAGACTCTTTCCACTCTGCAAGCACCACTTCATCTATACCGATCCCATCATCATGAACAAAAACCTTCGCCTCATGCTCATTTACAATTACATTCATACGAATGTGCGAAGCATCACTATACTTAATTGCATTATCAAGCACATTTAAGAAAATTTGCTTCGTCTTATCAAAATCCGCAACAACATGTACATCCGTTAACTCATTTATCACTTCAATTTCAAATTGATTTAGGCGAGGTTTCACAATTGAAACTGCTTCTTCTGCCAATTCCTTTATATTCACAACTGTAGGAGACACTTCAAACGTACTCGTCCCATATTTCGAGGACTTAAGCAGTTCCTCTACAAGTGATAATAAACGCTCACTTTCCACAGCCACATAACGAAGACTTTCCTGTACATCTTCTTTCGATTGTAACTTCGGAATTAAATCAACATAACCGATAATTGCCGTTAGCGGTGTTTTTAGCTCATGCGTAATGCGGTCTAGGAAATCTTTCTGCTTCTCCTTCTCCTCCTGCAATTGCTTAATATGCAGTTCAATTCCATCGGCCATCGCATTAAAAGATGCTGAAAGCTGAGCGATTTCCACATACTCATTTAACTCAATCTTACTCTTATAATCACCATTCGCGAGCCTCTGTGCCATTTGTCTCAACTGATCAATCGGTTTATGAAGAGACTTCGCCAAACGAATCGCAAAGAAAATACCGGTAGCTACTAAACAAAGAGATGTCATTAAGAACGTCCAGCTCACATTTGTTAAAACTTCCTTCTCACCCGTTAACTCATTTATAAAACGAATACTTCCAATGACATCGTTTCCATAATAAACCGGGCTTGAAAACAAAAGAATAGGAGCTGGATCCGCCTCCTCAAAAACGTAAGACTTCTTTCCCTTCAAAGAACTCTCAATGTCGATGTTACGGTGAAGCAATGCTCCTTTTTGTGTATCTGCAACAACATCGCCATTCTTCCCAATCATCTGCACACGGACATCCATACGCTTCGCTAAATACGACGCAATTAAAAGTGAATTCGGACCAAGCGTATCCACTTCTGCTTCCCTCTCTAAATAATTCATCGTATAAATTTGTGCTTCTACACTTAACTTTTCTAAAGAATCTGCTGCGTTATGATACATATTCTTTTCTAACGTAATATAAACAACTGCATATAAAAGAACAAAAATCGGAATTAACAGCCCAACTATTCCAAACACCATATTTCGCTTTAAAGACATACCATCACCACTTAACAATCCAGTTTATAGCCAACGCCATAAATTGTCTTAATATATTCTCCGCTCGTCCCAAGCTTCTTGCGAAGTCTCTGCACCATAATATCAACGGCTCTCGTATTTCCGATATACTCAAATCCCCATACTTTCTCAAGTAACTCATCCCTCATAAACACACGCTGTGGATTTGAAACAAATAACTGACATAAATTAAACTCTCGGTACGTTAACTGAATCTCTTGTCCACTCACATGTACCTTTCTTTCCTTAGGACAAACCACTATCTCTCCAGCCTCAATTACTTCATGACTTACAGCAGCCTCCGCCTTCTTTACACGCCGCGCCATATTCTTAATCCGAAGAATAAGCTCCGCATAATTAAACGGCTTCGTCACATAATCATCCGCCCCAAGCTGCAAGCCAAGCAACTTATCATTCATCTGACTCTTTGCCGTTAACATAAGCACCGGAATATCCCTATCCCTCTCACGGAACAAACGAAGCAACTCATACCCATCCGTATCCGGAAGCATAACATCCAAAATCAATACATCCGGCCCTTCATTCCATCGCTCCAAAGCTTCTCTCCCATCAGCCGCTGCCAATACTTCATAACCTTCCATCTCCAACTGCATCCGAATCAAATTACGAATACTCGATTCATCATCAACCACAAGTATTTTCATCATTCTCCTCCTTCCATCATGTATTATAGTACAGTTTAGTATAGCAAAAATCCTATAAAAAAAGAGAGGGTATTGTCGAACATATTTTGTCGACGATACCCTCTCTTTCATTCCTACTCTTCATAACCATCTTTGTTATTTGATTGCCATCTCCAAGAATCT
>NZ_JBNLYC010000229.1:0-5509 GCF_050172015.1 Bacillus sp. GMa5/1
TTAATGTAAAAAAAACAAATGAAGAGTTAATTATTTCATGGCAATTGGCGGAGATTACAATTCCATTACGTGATGTGATTGAGGTTACCGAAGATGCTACCTATGCTGGTGTTGAAGAAGTAGATGTAATACGTATTGGAACAGCTTATGGGACAACAGACCGTATTTTAATTAAAACAGTAAAACAAAATTATGTATTGTTTACTACAAATAAAGTTGCTATTTTAAATGCCATTCACGCTTAAATATAGGAGTCTTCTTGGCTAAAATGATAAAAATAAGCACATCTTGTTATAAAAACAGATGTGCTTATTTTTTAATTTCTATGCATTTTTACGTTTTAAGAAAATCACTCCACCAACAATTAACAGTAATGCTCCTGTGGCCATAGAGATCCAACTTGTAAGATTAGTACCTGTTTGCGGTAACCATCCAATTTTAGATTGAATTTCTTTCTTAAGTTGTGGTTGTTCTTTTACTTGCTCGTTAGGTTGCTCTGGTGTTGGCGTATTTTTACCTGAATTTGGCTGTTCTGGTTTTGGTTGTTCCGATTTTCCCTCTTTAAATTTCACTGTTTGTCCCTTATCTTCAATTTCAGCGTGAATAGCTACTAATATATTATCTTGATACAGTTCTTCAAATACTACTACTTCTTTACCTTGTAATACAGAAGCATTAAATGTGAAATCTAGTGTGATAGAACCATTTTTCTCTTTAGCAGTAAACTTAGATTCTACTGTTACTTCTTTACCATCAACTAATAATGGCTTGTTTGTTGCTTTATCCACTAGTTTACCTTTTACTACGTACTCTTTACCCACGATTAAGTCTTTGTATTCCACTTTATCTTGGATTGTTACAGTTTTAGAAGCGTCTAACTCTTTAGAACCATCAGCTTTATTTGTAGCTGTCGTTTTAATAGAAGGCTCTACAAATCGAACTGTTTGACCTACATCGTTAATATCAGCGTGAGTTACAATTACTTGCCCTTCATGTAATAAGTCTTCGAACACAACTACTTCTCTTCCTTGCTGTTCAGCACCAACAAAAGTAAAGTCTAATGTTACAAAACCGTTCTTTTCTTTTGCAGTAAATTTAGTCTCAGCTGTTACTTCTTTACCATCAATTAGTAATGGTTTGTTAATAGCTTTGTTCATTAATTTTCCTTTTACAGTGTACTCTTTACCTACAACTAAGTTAGTGTACTCCACTTTATCCTGGATTGTGATAGAATCCTTTGAATGAATCTCTTTTCCACCATCAGCTTTGTTTGTAGCAGTTGTTTTTACTGATGGCTTAACGAACTTAACTGTTTGATCTTTATCATTGATATCAGCATGTGTCGTAACAACTTTTCCGTCTTTCAGTAACTCTTCAAATACTACTACTTCTTTTTCTTCTAAACCAGTTGCATCAAATGTGAAGTCTAATGTAATAGAACCATTTGCTTCTTTTGGTGTAAACTTCGTTTCAGCTGTTACTTCTTTACCATTTACAACGAATGGTTTATTAGTCTTTTTATCCATTAATTTACCTTTTAAAGTGTACTCTTTACCTACTTGTAGGTCTTTGAATTCCACTTTATCTTGGATTGTTACAGACTTAGAAGTGTGCATTTCTTTTGTACCATCTTTTTTATCAGATGCTGTTGTTTTAATTGAAGGAATCTTCTCATCTTTGACAACGTGTTTAATGATTTGACCATTCTCTTTAATTTCAAAAGAAAACGTTTCTTCATTTAATACATAACCGTTTGGTGCAACAGTTTCTTTATATGTGTATTTTCCAAATGGTAACTTTTCAAATTTAGCGATTCCTTTATCGTCTGTTTTTCCTTTTACTACTTCTTTTCCTGCTTCGTTATAAATCGTAAATTCTGCATTTGGAAGCTTGTTATTTCCATCAGCTACATCTACCTTTGTAATTTCTAGATCACCTTTGATAAGATGATTAACTGCCAATAACTCAATAACCTTTCCATGTTCCTTTATTTCGAACATAATCGGTTCTTTAACAAGAACGTAACCATTTGGAGAAGCCTTTTCTACAAATGAATATTTACCATACGCTAAATCTTTGACGTTAATCTCACCATTTTTATCTGTCTTATATTCCCCAACTACTTTTCCACTTGCATCTTTTAGCTCGAATGCTGCACCTTCTAATTTTTTACTAATATCTTCATTATCTACTTTTAGTAATTTTACACTACCTTTCACTTCGGTATTTTCCACTGTAAAAGTAAGTGTTTTATTGTGCTCTTTAATTTCAAAAGGATACTTTGTTTTATTTCCAATATATCCATTAGGTGTTTTTGTCTCTAAGAAATAATATTTACCATACGTAAGATCTTCAACGTTTGCAATTCCATTTTCTTTTGTTACTACTTTTTTCACTTCTTTTCCATCTTCAGTGAAGACTGTGAATTCAACATTTGGTAAAATCTTTCCTGAATCACTAAGCTTTTTAATTTCGATGTTACCTTTTACTTTGTTATTTACTATTTGGACAGCTCCTGTTTCCCCTGTCTTAACTTCAATAGTTTGTGGTTTATCATCTGAAACATAGCCTGTTGGTGCTTTAATTTCTTTTAATGTGTAAGTACCAATTGGTAAGTTGTTTAATTCTGCCATACCATCAGCACCAGTCGTGATTTTTCCGACTGATTCATTATTTGCATTAAAGACCTCAAATACTGCACCAGCTAAAACTTCTCCATTTTCTCCAACCTTTTTAATTTTTAAAGAACCAGCTGCTTCCCAATTTACTGCAAGATCACTACTAAGCTTTTCTTCATTTCTCTCTAATAGTACTGTAGCATTCTGAACAGTATCCGTACCACGATAAGCAATTGCTTGAACTTTAGTTAAATTAGCAGCAACACTTAAATTAAATTCACCCGTTTTTGTATTCGTAGGAATTTGGATACGAAATTTTTCTCCAACTAAAAGCTGATCTTTCACTTCTCCATTTTCACTAACAATTCTAACTCCATTAGGTGCATTTTTCACTACTACCTTATAAGAACCACTCTTAGCATTTGTTTGTACTGAATATAGATTTGTTTCGAAGAATTCACCCTTTAATTCTGCTTTTTGCTTTTCAGCAGGAATCACATTCATAAAAACATCTTGAGTCTCTTCACTATTGTTAGCATTACTAATAATAGCCTTAGCTGCTTTTTCAACATTTTTATTCTCATGTGTTAATTCATTTACATCGAGTTGACCTAATGCATTCCAAACCGCAAGTTGCGTTGCATAATGCGCTTCATTTTTATTAGCTACTCCCAGCTGTTCAGCACTTTTTTGCGGGAAACCATTTAATAAGACTCTATATACTACATTATCTGTTTTCCCCATTTCAGGAAGATCTTCACCATTTGGTGATTTTAATCCAAGGGTTAAGCAATAAGCAATTTGACCACTTGAATTTTTAATCATTTCAGTGCGAATGTACTTACCTAGACTATTACTATAACTCCAGTCCATTGAATATTTCTCATGCGTCATAACCTCTGCACTAGCCCTAGGTAAAAATACATTAAGGAATAATGCCAGTACTGATAATAATGTAAAAACTCTTATAATGACTCTCTTACCCAATTTTGTAACCTCCCTAAAATAAATTAATCCGAGTATATATCGCAATATCTAAAACATTCACGATCGACCCAATTATCATTATAAAACAATAAATTACAAATATTAAATAATTTTAATAAAATAGTCAAAAAATTTACACATTTTATTATTTATCAAGTTTTTTAACGAATTTACTATATACAAATTCTAAAACACGCCTACAATTTAAAAGACAAATATGTATGTTAAATATATAAATAGCAATTCCTTTACTCCAGTTATTAAGCTTTCCCCTATTAAAAATAGCCTTTTCATTTTCTTGTTAACCTGAGTAATTTATACACCTCTTTTAATCTATTACACTCCTCCATTTAAATATAAAGGTGACTTCTCGTTCAAATAATAAAGTGAAACTTTAATCCGCCCGATTCCCACCTAACTGCTTTGCTTTCATTGAATTTTTGGGCGGGAGTCTTACTGCCCAAAAATAACGGGATATATTATGCAATATTGCATTTGATAATCATTTTCATTGTAACTATAATGATTACAGGATTACTATTAATCTAATATTCTACATGGAGGTTTTATTATGTTTAAAAAAATTATTGTATCTTCTATGGCGCTTACTATGTTCGGTGGAGCTGCAACTATGCTAGAGGCACCTACTGCTCAAGCAGCTTCTTATAACTCAACGTCATCCTCTTACTTTGATGTCACTCCTGAAGAGGCCGTGGCTTTCTATCAATCTCAAGACTATAAAAAATTAAAAGTATTTTTGGATGACTTTGAAGCTAGAAACCCTTATACTCCAGGTGGAGGCTACGCTCAAGGGAGTGTACGTATGCAAAAATTCAACGATGCTCTTAGAGATGCCAAATTAACAAATGTCTACCAAGAATTTATTAGAATCTCATACTATAATCATTATCCAGAACCAAAATAATAACAACGGATTAAATGTTTATTATTTCTATAACTTAGCCTAATTTTAAATGTATAACCTAAAAATAATTACTAAAAACCACTCATATAAGGGTGGTTTTTCTATTTCCCCATATAATTTAGCAGAATGTTACATCATCTTTATTTAAATATCTTTTATAGTAGACATTCTCTCGTTGACACAATCTAGTAGGTTAGCAATGGGGATATCAAAATATATTTATAATTATTTTCTGTTTAATAGCAAAAAACGAACACCCTCTCACAATTAGATAAGGTGCTCGTTTTCATTTTTATCGGTAATTCTCAATTCATTTTAGCTTCTTTCCAATAAGCAAAGATTAAATTAACTTAAAAACAAAGCGTTTTAAATTTAATTCATAGATCTTACTGAAACTTGGAATTGCCCCTTAGAACCATCATCATTTGAAACGTAAATTTTATATGTTCCATTCGGTAATGGAGATAAAGCATTCCGTACATTTGTAACATTAATTTGTTGTTCTCCAGGTTTTATATAACCACCAACAATTAGCTCTGTATTTGGACCTTTTACACTATATCCCATTGTATTTTGACCATTATTTTTCATAGAGAAGCTTAAGTCAGTACTCCCATCATATACGAAAGAAGTTACAGCCTCGCCACTATAATTCATTGTTTGGGTTAATAATAAGTCTGCAGAAACATGTTCAACTACATGAATTGGATCATTCGTTTTGTGTACTTCTTCAGCATAAGTATTATTCCCTAACACACCAAGTGTTAATGCTGAAACTACTCCACAACTAAGCACTAGTTTATTTAACTTCATTTTAAGTTCCCCCTTGATGTTTGTATTCTATTACCATCATACATCCTTTTTTAAGTGCGTTTTTATGTAATAATTCATATCTATAAACCTATATATTTTAACTTTTCGCCTTAATAGTTATTGAGAAAGCCCCATAGATAAAGCTACAATATTACACTTCATAAAA
>NZ_JBNLYC010000230.1:0-5468 GCF_050172015.1 Bacillus sp. GMa5/1
AAATAAGAATGGCTGGTAAATCTCAGTTTATTAAAATTTCACTTTATTGTTCACATCAACAAGTTCAAAACGCTCACAGACGAGTAACATATCTTCAGAGAAATTAAGACCAAGCTCATTTAGTTCCTTTGTAAAAAAACGAACATGGGTGTCTCTCCAGTAATTATAAGTACGATCTCCTTCGCCTTCAGCGATAGCGAATTCTTCGCTTACTTCATTCATTGGTGTTACAGTTACTTCTATTGTCTTAATAATAGCTACAGGTTCATCATTACTATTGAGTATAATACTATAATCAATAGTAGTCGGTAGTGATTCATGTTCTAATTCATAAAAAATGTGACCGGAGCATGTAGCGGTTTTAATACCGTCAATTACTAGTTGTGCAAGATAATTAGGGGCATCCCCAAATTGCCAAGCTGTAACAGATTCTGTTTTTTTGTTGTTTCCCCAATAAGTATCCCAATATGTTTGTGCTAATTGATTCATTTTTATCGTTACCTCACTCTAATTCATATTTAGTCTCTTTATAATTCCTAGGAAATTTACTTACTTATTTAGTATGTCTTTGTACTCATTTAAAAGTTGTAGCGGTGTGTTGCAAATTAAAAAGATACTATGTGGAGTGAATATAGTTTGTAAATATGTTCTGTACATATATGGAATCTTTAATTTTCCAATTGCATTTTATGATAAAGGATGTAGTTACTTAAAGAACGTTCAGATTATGAATGGTAGTTTATTATCACTATGCCATATTGAAGTGAGTAATACTAGAGTTGAAATAGATGAAAAAACTGATATTCTAAATTGAATATCAGTTTAATAATATGTGACTTATATGAATCTATAGCAATACGAAAAGCGTAAATAAGATAGCCAACAAAATACGATAGTACGCAAAAGGTTTTAAACCTATCTTCTCTAAAAGCTTTAGAAAAGTTACTACCGCTAGCATCGCTACTATAAAAGAGGTAATGAATCCTACCGCAAACATAGGGATGTCATCGACACTTAAATACTTCCAACTTTTTAGTAAGTCTAAGCCTGTAGCCCCAACCATTACAGGAAGAGCTATTAGAAAAGAGAATTCAGATGCAGTCTTATAATTTACTTTTGCTAATAGACCTCCAGAGATAGTAGAGCCAGCTCTAGAGAAGCCAGGGTATACTGCTAAGCACTGAAATAATCCGATTGTTAAAGCTTGGCGGTATGTTAAATCGTCCAGTGAATAGGCTGCTGCCTCTTTCTTTTTTACTTCTGCAAAGAGCATAAGAATTGCACCTGCTACAAGTCCAATCACAACAGTGTATGGCTGGAATAAGTATGTTTTAATAATATCATGTAGTAGCAAACCAGCAACCACTGCCGGAAATACGCCAAGAAATACATGGAACGCGTTGAATTTTTTTTCTTTCTGTAGAAGAGGCTTAATATTACATAAAGAAACGAGACGTTTATGATATAAAATTGCAATGGCTAAAATTGCGCCTAGCTGAATAACAATTTCAAACGTTTTCGCTCTTTCTCCCTCAAAGCCTAATAAATGCCCGACTAATATAAGATGGCCAGTAGAGGATATAGGTAAAAATTCAGCTAATCCTTCTACAATACCGAGTATGAAGGCAATAATGATATCGCTCATAGTTTCACTCCTACAAATTAATGAATGTCTACTTTTTTAAAATAGAATAGTGTTGCAATAAATCCGGAAATTGTCGTTACTGCAATGATGATATAAGAATACTCTGGTGGATATGTCGGTTGTAATTCGTTATTTGCGATATCTAGAGTAGCGGTCCACGGAAATAAATCTTTATGCTTGGAGTTTACGAGCATAAGATTAGTCATTGTAATAATGACTGTTAATATAATGGGCGGTACATAGCTCTTCATTACAAGAGTTAGTAGCACAATAGGTGAAGACAATAGAAAGAGAAGTCCACCACATATTAAAAATTCTAGGAAAGAACCTAAAAGTAAAGAAATGTTAAAGCCAGGGAAGTTCCCCAATAGCCCTAATATTAAAGTAAGTGCCCAAGCCACTAAAGTTAGCATCATAATCCAAAGAAAGAGAATGATGAATTTACTTATAATAAAGCTAATGCGCGACACGGGGATAGTTAGTAAATTTTTCAGTGTATCTTCTGCATATTCGCGGGTAAGCAAATATGCAACCACTACTCCATATAAGGGGAATCCTATAACTAAAGTAGTATATAAGTTAACGTCAGTGAATAATTGATGGAACCAAATAGTTGGAGTAGGCTGTTTTGTTTTTATATGTATATAAGAGGCTACTACAACTAAGAAAGGTGCGACACCAGCACCAATAATGCTAATTAAAAACATATTAGAGCGTTTTAGTTTTAAGAGTTCTGTATAGAGTAGATTAACCAATTGTTCCACCTCCAACTAGTTTGGTGAAATAATCTTCTAGTCTATCTTCGCTTATCATCATTTTTAATACTTCAATACCGTTAAGAACAAACGTTCTGTTTATGTATCCTTGTTGTCCAAAATGAGAGTAAATACGAATATTTCCTTCATCATGTACTTCATAATCAAAAATTTGAAGATGATTTTCTAATAACATCACAGCTTTATCGTCATTATTCACTTGAAACTCTATGTACTTACGGTTTGCTTTGCGCAGCGTATCAAGAGAAACTTCTTCTAGTAACTTTCCTTCATGAATAATTCCGATACGATCGACCAACTGTTCTATCTCGGCTAATATGTGACTAGAAATGAGTATTGTTATATTTCTTTCTTGAGCTAAAGAATGAATAAGTTTTCGCATTTCTTTAATACCAATAGGGTCTAGTCCGTTAGTTGGTTCATCTAATATGAGTAGCTCAGGATAATGGAGAAGAGCGCGTGCAATTCCTAAGCGTTGCTTCATTCCTAAAGAATACTTTCCTACTAACTTTTTTGTCTCATGCTGCAAGCCTACTATTTCTAATGCTTCTTCGATAGCATTCTTTTTGTGAACCCCAATTATCTTTGCATTAATTAGTAGGTTTTCTTTTGCAGTTAAGTTTTCATAAAATCCTGGAACTTCAACTATAGAACCAATTCTGCTTAAAATATCTTTTTGATTTTGGAATAAGTTCTCTCCGAATATTTCAATCGTTCCACTTGTAGGTTTTATAAGACTAAGCAGCATACGAATGGTTGTTGTTTTACCAGCACCGTTGCGGCCTATGAAGCCATAAATCTCTCCTTGTTGAACATTAATATTTAAATTATCTACTGATTTTTGATTGCCATATACTTTAGTAAGGTTAGTCGTTTTTATAATTGTATTTATAGGAGACACCTGCTTTCTATAAGTTCTTACTTACATCATAAAAAGGAAGGCTTAACTGCATATTAATCATTTCTTAACTATTTCTTAAAAGTATTGTGTTTTGGAATAGAAAAGCCGAAAGTAGTTCGTTTCCATGGAGTACTTTCAACCCATATATGCCCACCATTTTTTTCAACGAGTGCTTTAGAAATAGAGAGTCCGAGACCGCTACCACCAAATGAAGAGTTTCTTGATTGTTCGCTTCGGTACATTCGCTCAAATATGTTTTGTAAATCATGTTTTGGAATACCAGGGCCTTGATCCCAAATATGAAGTTTGTATTCTGCATCAGCTTCTAGCAGTTCGACTCCTATTGTTTTCCCATCCTTTCCGTAATAAATTGCATTTTTCATTAAATTACCGATAATCCGCATAATGCTTAGATGATCTGCGATGATAGGACAAGTAGACTCTGGTATGAGAATTTGCAGTTCGATGTTATGTTTTGAGAGCTCAGGTAAAAATTCAATCAAAACTTCTCTAGTAACTTCAGAAAAGTCGAGTTCTTCTTCTTTTAGTGGAAATTCATTAGCGTCTAGCTTCGCCATATTGAATATTTCATCAACTAGGTGCTTTAAGTTATTTGATTTCATATAGAGTATTTTAAGATATTCTTGTTTTTCTATTTCAGAAGCAGCAACTCCGTCTTTCAAAGCATCTATATATCCGATGATGGAGGTGAGTGGTGTTCGTATATCGTGGGAGATACTAGACAAAAGTTGTTTTCTGGATTCCTCGGATCTTTTGGCTTCAATCTGAACCTGCTCTAATTTAGCTATTAGCTCGTTTATTGAAAAAACGATATTATGTAATGAGTGGTCATTGCTTGTGAATAATCTCGTTTGTAAGTTTCCTTTTAGTACACGACTTAATTTAGTATCCATTGCTTTACGATGTTGAATGAATTGTATTCTTGAAAAGAAGAGATAAATTGTAATTAAGATAAGGATAATAAATAAAGACATTTTTAATCTTGGGCCCATTTGTATGTTTAAAATCCCGCAAATGATAAGTTGTAATGAAATAAGGAAGAGGGTTTTATCAGTCTTCAAGCTTTTCACCTACAAACTTATAACCAATTCCCCATATAGTCTGAATAAATTTTGGATTGGAAGGGTCAATTTCTATTTTCTTTCTAAGTTTTCGAATATGTACCATAACGGTATTGTCATCTTCTATATAATTATCGTCCCACACATTTCGGAAGAGCTGTGTTTTTGTAAATACTTGCCCTGGGTTTGAAGTAAAGAATTTTAACAGTTCCAATTCTTTTCCGGTTAAGCTAATTTCTTCTTTGTTTGTATGAACTGTGTATGTATTTAAATTGATAGTTAGTCCTTTAAAAGATAAAGTTGTTTTTTCTTGAGCAGTATTGTTACTTCCGAGAACTAAAAAACGCCGCATAAGAGCTTTTACTCGTGCAATTACTTCGTGAATGCTGAAAGGTTTCGTAATATAATCATCAGCACCAATGCTTAAACCTAAAATTTTATCAACTTCGTGATCTTTAGCTGTGAGCATTAATATAGGTACGTTAGTTTTATCTCTAAGTTTTTTACATACCTCGATTCCATCTATTTTGGGCATCATAAGATCTAATATAACGAGGTTATATTTATTTTGATTAAATAAATGCAAGGCTTCTTCGCCGTTGATTGCAGTGTCTACCATGTATAATTCTCGTTCTAAATATATTTTTAATAAATTTCGGATTTCTTTATCGTCGTCTGCTATAAGGATACGTATATCTTTCATATCTTCACCTGCTTCTAATAGAGTTTTATTGATAGTACAACAACTCTCTAATTATATACTAGTATTTGTTAAAATAAGGTTGCTAGTTTTGTTGGAGGAAAACGTCCACACAAGTTAAGTCTAGAGTTCAAATTAACTTGAATATATTTGGAAAAATAAATTAAAGAGAAGCAGAAGGTGTGCTCCGATAATGAAATCCTATAGAGACGTATCTAGCTAAAAGAGCATAAAAATATTAAATTGAAATTATTTATAAAAAGGTGTTGACGATTATACTTTAGAGGTGTAATATAGAACAAGTCGCCGATGACAATAACATCGCAAGCGACAAACGAAATGAAAAACTTAGTTGACATTAACT
>NZ_JBNLYC010000231.1:0-5457 GCF_050172015.1 Bacillus sp. GMa5/1
TTTACATATCATCTTTTATTAGTTGTGATTCTTTTACGTGCTGTTTCTTAATTAATATTGCTTTATACAAAAACACTATACCTAGTACAGCGAAAATGATACTTACAGGAATGCGGGCAATATGAGGAAGGTAGCGCGAAAGAAAAAATAGACGGACTCTTTCATCCACATCAAATATTTCAAAGACAATCGGCACTATACTTTGGTGCACCAAGAAAAAGATTCCCATAAACACAAGAAGAACAACAACGGTAAGTTTTTTCTTTGGTAATTCCATTTCTTTATTACGAATTTTCTTTTTGTAATTATCACTGTTAATTTTCATCCCACTTTTCATTTCAAATAGCAACTCAGGGCCATTTCTTTCAAGTTTTTTGTAAGCGATGCGCCCAAATAGCCATGCTAAAAACACTCCCGTACAAACCCCAGTCGGTACACCTAACCATTGTATGAATTGTATATGTAATGATGTCCCCAACCATATAACTAGTAACGAAGGTATCGTTGTTACTAGCACCATCAACAGCATGAGCCACGTGGTTATAAACATTTTACTCGCATTCATATCGTCAGCAGATATTATCGTTCCTCTTCCACGGCGATGTGGATCAGTAATTGGAATTAAATTAACTACAGAAAATAAGACAATAAGGCCGACTGTCCCACCAAGTAAAGCTGGGACTACTGCAAATACCCATGGATAAACGAAAGTAAGTCCGCTAGAAAAAGTGAAAATTATTGTAGTTAAAATTGCCACAGGACCAATAGCTATCAACCAAGCTAATTGGCGGCCACGCACGTCAATCCTTTCTGCACCAGGTGTCACCAACGTTAACCATAACGCGCTTCCATCGAAACCATATAAATTACAAGCAAACATACCTGTAAATACAACCATAATTCCCCCCGCCCAAGGCATTAAGTAAGGTATATTAGCAATCGTAACTAAAACCCCATAAAATACACCTATCCATATGCCCATTCGCAGGAAACGGCCTCGTTGTGGATCTCTTCTCCAACTTTTAAGTTCCTTAGTTATAACAGCTCCTATTTTAGTTTCAAAAAAGATTTTAAAAGCCTTTCTATAATGCTTATTAATAATCTTCACTTGAACTTTTTTTGAATCTATCTCTTTACGTCTAGTCAATAATATAGTCCATATAAATAAAAGAAACCCACAAAATATTGTTATTGTACCTAAGAAAATAAAAGCTAATAACCAATTAGATTGACTAGCGTACTCTACAGCAAGTATCGTCCAACTAGATGGAATCATGTAAAATAGCGTAGTATCACTAAATACGATTCTATTGATTACAGGAAGTGCATACCAGCCGACATTTAGAAATGCAATGATGAAACCAATGAACATCGCTCCCATTTCCATACCGACTCTTGATTTCATCGCCTCACCCATAATACTAACTATTACTTTGGATAACAATACTACAAAAACTAACTGCAAAATAATTGCTGGAACTGCTACTATAATCGCATATATGCTAATTCTAGCTGCATAAATTAATAATCCTATAAAAGCTAAAAAACTAACCAGTGGTCCTACTCCTATAAAAGTTACACCGAGAAGCATCCTAGCTAGTTTATAAGAATTGAGCGGAAGCAACACAAAATATTCAGGGCGTAATATTTCGTCTCCTCCAGTAAGCATCGGACCTATAATCCATCCTACTGTCCAAATAGCGAATGTTACATATAGAATGCTTTTTGATATATTTTGTTCTGTCGGATAAAAAGAAAAAAGTAAAATAGTTCCAATCGCTAGCGACAAACCAACTAATCCTGTCATAATAAATAGAACTGCCCTGCCACGATTCATTGAATGTTTAAGTATTGATAACTTCATTTGAATTAAAACATTAACCAAGACAATTCCCCTCCTTTAGCGGCGGGTTTACCTACTAATCGAATGAAAATATCCTCTAGTTTTTCTTCACCACAAACATCTTCCATCTTTCCGGATGAAAGTACTCCCCCTTTCGAAATAATTGCAACGTGGTCACAAAGTTGTTCAACTAATGCCATGACGTGACTAGAAAATACTACAGAACCACCTGAACTAACAAATTTCTGTAAAATCTTTTTAATAGTAGTTGCAGAAATGGGATCTACCGCCTCAAACGGTTCATCGAGAACGAGTAATTTTGGCGCATGAAGAAGTGCAAGTGCAAGGCCGAGTTTTTTACGCATACCAGTAGAATAATTAATAACTAAAGTCCCCTCAGTATTATTCAACTCTAATACTGCAAGTAATTCTTCTGCCCGCTGAGCAACTTCATTGGCATCTATTCCTCTTAACAACCCCATATATGTTAATAATTCGCGACCAGTAAGTCTTTCTGGTAAAGCCAATCCATCTGGTAATACTCCAATCAACGTTTTAGCTTGTTTTGGATTACTCCAAACATCAATCCCAAAAACTTTAGCGTTTCCGCCATCTGGCCTTAACAAACCAACAGCCATTGATAAAGATGTAGTTTTTCCTGCTCCGTTAGGTCCAACAACTCCGTAAAAAGAACCACTTGGAATAGTTAAATCAATACGATTTACTGCAATAAATTCACCGAATCGCTTATGTAATTTCAAAAGTTGTAGCGCAGGAGCAGATTTCTCAAATTCGGTATTCAATGAAATCGATTCATCAGTTTTCATAAAACAGACTCCTTTTTTACTACTATATTCTTTGTAAGCAAAATCCAATAATTTTACTCATTTAATTACAATACTGAAGCATTAATTTATTTAGTAATTCATTATTATTAGCTGACACCTTTTACGTATTCCATAATAATTGCCTGTCTATCGTGTATCTTTGTCACTTCAAATACGTTTGGAACTGGCAGCCCGCATGAATAAGCATATTTTTGTTTTTTTGCTTCATTCATAGACTCTGTACCTGGAAGATATTCTTTAAATAACTTCACAATCTTATTATCATACAGATAAATTTCCGCTGTATTTCCTTTAGCCATTGGCTCACCTAAGTTCAAGTTTCACCCTCCTTAAACCATATAGTATTCTACACCCCTATTTTAAATTCACTGCAATGTTAGGAAATCCTTCTACTCACATAAATCCTATTATTACAAAAATCTCTGAAATGCTAAAAGAAAAGTACGTATCGAAAACAGCCCTATAATTTTTTAGCATAATTATAGGGCGACTTTAATGATGTTGATAATTTTTTGTTTCGTTTGACTTAAATAATTGTTATTTTTAGTAGAAATTAATATACCAATCGGGATTTTAGAATTAAAGTCCTTAATCTTAAAAGATAGTATTTCTTCATTCAAAATTGTACCTTTCGGGATAATTCCTATCGCATTTTCAAAAAGCATTTCTGGAATGAGGTTTAAAGCACTACAATTATAAACTCTTTTAAAAGATAAATTATTTTTCGCTAGGAGAGAACTTACAGATTGATACGAATAACAATTACTTTCTCCTACAATAACTGGATAATCTATAATATCAAATGCTTCAACGGATTCTTTTTGTAACAAAGGATGCTCGGGATTATTCACTATAAATTCAATCTGTTCATCACATATTGGGATGAATTTTACCTTTGATTTATTTTCATTATTTCCGCACACCGCAAAATCAATCTTATTATGTTCTATCATTTCTGATAAAAGTGCTGTATTTCCCACTACAAAATCACAATGTATATATGGTTTTTCAGCATTTAAAAACTCTAATATTATTGGTATTAACCTTTTAGCAACGGATTCTAATAGGCCTATTCTCAAACTCCCTTTTTCTTCATTACTAATACGTTGTGCTTGAGTTATAGAATATTCCCAATGTGTTACTAAGTTTTCTACTTCCTCTGCAAAAAGTTTTCCTTCTTCTGTTAATCTTGCATCCCATCCTCTTTCAAATAACAGAAAACCAATTTCATTTTCCAGCTTTTTTATATGTGTTGTTACTGTTGATTGTGCATAGTTTAATTGTTTAGCAGCTTGTGAAAACGTTCCTTCTTCAATAATTTTTTTAAATGTAAGTAATTCTTTCATTTCCATTTCATACACCACCTTCATCGATTTTATTGATAATTCGTTAATATATTTTCAATTATACAAATGGAAATATTGGAAGTAAAATAAAATCAAAAGGAAAGGAGTCCTCTATTATGCCATTTGTCACTGTTTATCATCCTGAAAAATTATCCGATAATAAGTTATTAAAAAATGTAAGCAATCAAATTCACCATTCGTTAATTGAACATTTCAATATTCCTGAAAATGATTATTTTCAAATGTTTTTACCTTATCCTTCTCATCAACTTTTTTATAATTCATCTTATCTTTTAGAAGGTTCATTAAAACGATCCAATAATATGATTTATATTTCTATTACATGTGGACCTGGGAGAACAATTAATCAAAAAAAAGATTTATATAAAGCTATAGCCACTAGTACAGCTAATACTTTACAAATCTCTACTGCTGATGTTTTCATTACACTACACGAGACACCTATGGAGAATTGGTCATTTGGTCAAGGAATAGCTCAAATGTTAAATCAACATAATAACTAGACTTTAATTTTCCTTAAAGCAAAATAAACTTACCGCTTTCTATAACTATATAGAAAGCGGTAAGTTTATTTTGCTAGGAATATTGGAATGAAACTCTGGTGTATACACAATAGAAAATGAATATCCCTGCACAATAAATGACACTTCATTATGTTTACATTCAAATGGCACATTATTTTTCTTAAAGTTAATTTGGATTCGCTGTAAAAATGCGAGATCCGCTGTTCCGAAAGAAACATGAACTTTCGGTGGTAAAGCTTTCATCGCGATTGGAATCCAAGGTCGCTGCCACCAAGTTGCGACGACATAAGCAGTGCCACCAACTACAAAATTAAAAATATCCCCGTCTTCCATCGTTTTCATATTTAGATTTGATTTCAGCCATTCCCTAAAAATAGGTACACTTTTAACAGGAAGACCAATTTCCCTTACATATAAAATGTTTAAAGGTGAATGCGGTACTAATACATCTTCTTTAACATAACTATGCGCGATAATTTCGAGTAGATTTCCATCTCCGTCTTTAAAGTATAAATTGAATCGACCATCCTCTTCATCAATTATATGACCATCTTTCCATTTCGCAATGAGTAATCCAGACTCCTCAAGCCATCTTGCTGTTTCATGAAATTTTGAATATGGGATTTCAAAAGCAAAATGTGCAGGTGCAATTGGTTCATACACTTCTTGAAAACTAATTGTTGTATAAGGTGTTACTTCAAATTGAATGAAGGATGCTGTTTCTTTTTTTATTGGAAGAGATAATATGTCCTTATAAACTTGTTTTATCCCTTCTATGGAAACCGTTTGTAGTTTTATATCTGATATATGTGTAATCACTTTACATTCCCCCTCATTTCTTATTATCTATTCGTATTGTATTACACTTATAAATA
>NZ_JBNLYC010000232.1:0-5389 GCF_050172015.1 Bacillus sp. GMa5/1
TAATTCAAAACTTATTTTATTTACTAATTTTTTCTCTTCACTATCAATTTTTCTTTTTTAACATCTTATTATTCGCAATATCTAATAATCTCTCTCTTATCTCTTCTTTACGCATCCCCTCAAAATCATTCATAAACTGTCTCAAAATCTCTTGATCCATTAAAACAGCTTTTCCTATATGAATTTTAGGAAATATTTGCTCTGGGTGTATCTCACCTTCATTTAATAACTCTTCATACATTTTTTCCCCTGGTCTTAATCCAGTAAATTCAATTCTGATATCTTCAATAGAGTAACCTGAAAGAGTAATTAAATTTTTAGCTAAATCCACAATTTTTACTGGATCTCCCATATCTAATACGAATAATTCTCCACCTCTAGCCAATGTACCCGCCTGAATCACTAACCTTGAAGCCTCGGGTATTGTCATAAAGTAACGAATCATATCCGGATGCGTAACAGTTACAGGTCCACCTTTTTGAATTTGTTTCTTAAATAAGGGAATTACACTCCCCCTACTCCCAAGGACATTACCAAACCTAACGGCAACAAAACGTGTATTTGTACTAACAGATGCCATATGCTGCACAATCATTTCTGCAAATCGCTTTGTAGCTCCCATTACATTGGTTGGATTTACAGCTTTATCTGTAGAAACCATTACAAACGTATTTACTTTAAATGTATCTGCCGCTTCAGCTACATTTTTCGTGCCAAAAATATTATTTTTCACAGCTTCTTCAGGATTACGTTCCATTAAAGGAACATGCTTATGTGCAGCCGCATGATATACGATATATGGCTGATGCTTTTTCATTATTTCAAAGATTTTATGACGATCTTGCACATCAGCAATTTCTGTTGTAATTTCAACTGTATCTTGATAGGTAACTCTCATTTCCATTTCGATATTATAAATGCTGTTTTCACCATGTCCTAAAAGAACAATTTTAACGGGTTTGTATTTCATCACTTGACGACAAATTTCTGATCCAATTGATCCACCAGCACCTGTTACTAAAATTGTTTTACCAGTAATTTGCTCTCCAATTCCTGCATCATCTAATTGGATCGGCTCTCTTCCTAATAAATCTTCCACTTGTACATCTCGGAATTCATTAACAGAAACTTTGCCATCTAAAAGATCTTCAAGCATTGGTACAATTTGCGTTTTCGCCTTCGTTTTTCTACACTTCTCAAAGATCTCGTTTATTTGATTTCTATTTAAGGAAGGGATTGCAATAATAATATGTTCTATATCATTATCTTCTACAATTTCTTGGATATGATTTGTTGTACCAACAACCGGCACATTATAAATCTCCAATTTTTGCTTATTTCTATCATCATCAACAAACGCAATTGGATACAGATCCGCTTCTTTATTATGCTGTAATTGACGTACTACCATCGTTCCTGCTGAACCTGCACCAATAATTAATGTTCGTTTTTTATCAGTTGCTTTCGCAATATATGTATCACGGAACATACGCCATACGAAGCGAGAGCCGCCGATTAATAATAAATGTAGCATCCATGCGATTGCTAAAATTCGAACATAAATATCGTGATTAATAATTTGTTGAACAATTGCTGTTACTATAATTGATAGCGTTATTGCTTTAAATATTTGTTTTAATTCCCCAATACTTGCATATTCCCAAGCCTTGTTATACAACTTATAAATAGCTGCAAAAACATGATGACTACATAATAACGTAATCGAACTAATAACTACTGTCGCAGGAATTTTACTTAATATATTGGGATGTATGAACCAATAACTTAAGTAAACAGCAGTTAACACGATAAATGAATCTAATAAAATTAATAACGAGAGCCGTTTTCGATAACTCAATATACCTGTTCCCTTCTTTATACAATTCATATCTTATTTTGATAATAAAAAAGGACATTCTCTTATGAATGTACCTTTTCTTTTTTTACAAGTTCTTTCATATATTCCATTAAATCAACTTTTAATTCTTCATTTTGAAGTGCCATTTCAATCGTGGTCTTAATAAATCCAAACTTCTCCCCAACATCGTAACGTGTACCTTCGAAGTCATAAGCAAATACACGTTGAACTTCATTTAATCGTTGAATTGCATCTGTCAATTGAATTTCCCCACCAGCACCTGTTTGTTGATTCTCAAGGAACATAAAGATTTCTGGCGTTAATACGTAACGTCCCATAATTGCTAAATTTGATGGTGCTGTTCCTTGAGCTGGTTTTTCCACAAATTGACGCACTTGATAACGGCGATCATTTTGTTCAACTGGATCGATAATACCGTAACGATGTGTTTCGTTTTCTGGCACTGTTTGTACACCTATAACGGATGAGTGTGTTCCCTCATATTGATCCATTAATTGGCGCAAACATGGCGTTTCTGCTTGCACAATATCATCACCAAGTAATACCGCAAATGGTTCATTTCCAATAAATTTACGTGCACACCATACTGCATGCCCTAAACCCTTTGGTTCTTTCTGTCTTATGTAATGAATATTAATTTTTGAAGAAGCTTGTACTTTCTCAAGCATCTCATGCTTCCCTTTTTCTAGTAAGCTTTGCTCTAATTCAAAGGAATGATCAAAATGATCTTCAATGGCACGTTTACCTTTTCCAGTAACAATAATAATATCTTCAATTCCTGATTCTATCGCTTCTTCTACTATGTATTGAATTGTTGGTTTATCAACAATTGGTAACATTTCTTTCGGCATTGCCTTTGTTACCGGTAAAAACCTTGTCCCCAGTCCCGCAGCTGGAATAATTGCTTTTCTTACTTTTTTCAAATCTAGTACCCCCAGACATATTATTATATCCATATGTAACAATAACAAAAACCCTACCTATAGAGTCGTCTTTACAACTCCATAAGTAGAGTTTCTAACATAAATAAATTATGGGCATCTAACCCATCCTCACGTCATACTCCCGACGACAAGCGTCTAAGGTAGGTTCGAAATAAAAATTTCTACCCACAGCACGACCGAGTGCCTCCGTTGATAACGGTTAGGAGACATCACCTGTTCTTTATTTAAAAGATGCCAAACAACTTTTTACGGCGAATTTGTTCTGGATCTTCTTTATAAATTGCTTTCCCGCTAATTATTAAATATGGATTCTCTCTTAAATCATTCATAACACTTGAACCGTATTCTTTCTCTATTAGTTCATAGCTTTCCGCTAAATGAAATCCTCTTGATGTCGTGTTATGTGCATCTGATGCGATCATATGTGTTAAATTATGTTCTACAAGCTGTAGTGAGAATTTTTTAATTTTTTTTCCAAATTTCCCAAGTAAACTACCTGCTGTCACTTGTGTTAATGCACCTTTATTTACAAGATTATATAACTTATCTGGCCGCTCGATTAACTCGGCATTACGTTCCGGATGAACGATAATTGGAATCATTCCTTTTACGCGCAATTCATATAGTAGTTGTTCTGCATAACGAGGTACGTGATTTGATGGGAATTCAATGAATATATATTTATTTGTTTCATTTAAAGTAACAATTTTACCAGCTTCATAGTCTTCTAATAAATCGCCATATAATCTGACCTCTTGCCCAGGTAAAATGGTAAGTGGAATATTATGTTGTTGTAGTTCATCATTTAGTTGTTTTACGTGATGAATAATTGAGGTACGTTCATTTACATATTTTCCATTTTGATGGTGTGGCGTTGCGACAATGGTATGTATTCCTTCTGAAACGGCTTGTTGTGCCATTGCTAAACTATCTGTTACTGTCTGTGCACCGTCATCGATACCAGGTAAAATGTGACAATGTAAATCTATCATTTGTTTCATCCTCCCTCTCTCCTATAAAGATCTTTTTTCCCTTGAATATGAGATATCGCTCATATTCAAGGGAAAAAAGGAGATATGTTTTTACCATATCTCACTTTAAAATTAGTTTGCACCGTAGTAGTAGTATAGGCCTTGTTCACGTTCACGGTCGTTTAGAACGACGCCCAACAATTTACCTTTAGCCGATTCTAACAAACCTTTTGCTTTTACCGCTGTTTCTTTTTCTGTTGATTCACTACGAACAACAAGAATAGAAGCATCACATACATTTGCCATAATTTGCGCATCGGTAACAGCTAAAATAGGTGGCATATCAAAAATAACTAAGTCGTACATGCTGTATGCTTGCCCAAGAAGTTCTTTCATTGATTTCGAACCTAGCAATTCGGCCGGGTTTGGTGGGATTGGACCACAAGCTAAAAAGTGTAGATTGTCTACAGATGTCGTTTGTACACATTTTTCTAAACGTTCACTATGTGTTAGTACATTCGTAAGTCCAAAAATGTTATCTACTTGAAACATTTGGTGCATTGCTGGTTTACGCATATCTGCATCAATTAATAATACTTTTTTTCCTTGTTGAGCAAACACAACTGCCATATTAGCTGTCGTTGTTGTTTTCCCTTCACTTGGGTTTGCAGACGTGACCATTAATGAATGTAAATTCGTATCAATAGCTGCAAATTCAATATTCGTTCGAATATTACGATATTGTTCTGAAATTGGTGATTTCGGTTGTTGATGAGCAATTAATTGACGGCGTTGACGATGATTCTTTTTCTTTTTAAATAAATTAAGAGCCAATTGTTTGTCCCCTCACTTTTCTTGATGATGGAGCGTGTGATTTCACGTTCATTGTTTCTTCATCCATACGAGCTACAATCCCTAATACTGGTAAGCCAAGTAAGTTTTCCACATCTTCTTCTTTTTTCACTGTGTTATCTAAGTACTCTAGTAAGAATGCAAGACCAACCGAAGCCATTAAACCAACAATAAAAGCAATTGCTACATTAAGCATAGGCGCTGGTTTAATCGGTGATTGATTTTCTGCAACTTCTGCTTTTGACAGTACTGTTACATTATCAACGTTCATGATTTTTGCAACTTCACCTTTAAATACATCTGCCGTTGCATTCGCAATATCGCGAGCTAGTTTTGGATCTTTATCCTCAGCTGTTACAGAGATTACTTGTGAATCCTTTTCATTTGCAACATTAATCTTTCCTGTTAGTGCTTGAGCTGTCATATTTAAATTTAATTTTTCATTCACTTGTTCTAAGATTACTGGACTTTTAATAATAACCTTATATGTATTCGTTAATTGAATATTTGATTGAATTTCCCCTAACTGAATTGCCGTTCCCTCTTGCTTTTTCTGGTTAACAAGAATTTGCGTCGAAGATTGATAGATTGGTGTCATGAAGAAAAAGCTAATGATAGCACTTACAATAGCTGCACCAAAGGCGATTACGAGGATCATTGCTAAACGTTTTTTTAAGATATGAAATAACTCTTTTAAACTAATTGTTTCTTCCATAGGTTCCTCCAACTTTCTAAAATTTACA
>NZ_JBNLYC010000233.1:0-5305 GCF_050172015.1 Bacillus sp. GMa5/1
AACTTTGTGAAATCCATAAAAGGATGATGAATAGAATAAATAAGTTCTCCACCTGGCTTCAATACACGACGAAATTCTTGAAATACTTGATTCCAATTTTCTATATAATGAAGAGTTAATGAACTTACAATCACATCATACGTATTATCTTCAAATGGCAATGTTTCTTGCAGATCATGACAAAGGAACGTCGCTTCTTCTCCTATATTTTCTTTTGCTGCTTTTACCATTTCAGGACTTACATCAATTGCTGTAACATTTGCTCCTCTTCCTATGAATTGAGAAGTATACCATCCAGCTGCACATCCAGCATCTAATATCTTTTTTCCTTCTAGTTCCTTTGGAATAAGCTCCATCATCGCCGGTCTTTCATAATAACTGTTATATGGATTTGCGAAATCTAGATTTTCTTTATATGTACTCGCTAATTTATCATACGTATCTTTAATCGAATCTTTCATTACACACACTCCTAATACATATTAATCCATTAACTCCTGCTGCTTTTTCTTTGAAAATGATTGTAGTACTAAATCATACGACCAATCAATCATTTTATTAATTTGCTCCTGCTCTATACCCTTATGAATATAAACGGTATTCCAATGTTTTTTATTCATATGATACCCTGGAATAATTGTTTCTGGATAATCTTCTCTTATTCTTAATGCGACTTCTGGATTACACTTCAATGTAATCGCAGCCTTTTCACCTTCTTCATGATTTACTATCGCAAATATTTTATTATTAAGCCTCATACATGTTGCACTCCAGCCATCTGGAGAATCTTCTGTCGCTTTTCTTTTCGATAAACAGTACGCTCTTGTTGCATTCATTTTAATTGGCACCTCTTATTCTTTCCCTGTTTGATTACGATGCATCACAATTTGCTTCGTTGCTTGAAATTGCTGCTCACCGTAAAACTTTATTAGCTTCTCTCCGCAAAATAGACTAACAATATCAATATGAGATATTTCTCGAAGTAATATTGTAAGCATTTTCTCTCCAATACCTTTATTTCTTACATTCTCATGTACGACAACATCTTCAATGTATGCTCGAAAAACACCATCAGAAACGACTCTAGCAAATCCAACTAATTCATTTTCTTCCCATACTCCAATGGCTATACTATTCTTTAACATTTTTTCAATATCGACTTCTTTTCTTTCTGGCCACCAACCGACAGAATCATAAAGCTTCTTAATTTTTTCTGCACAGATTGTTTGTTCTTGTTGCAATTTATACGTGTACATATGCTTTCTCCCATCAATCAGTATACATAATATTATTATAATCTCTTTTCAAAAAAGTGCTGACTATGACCTTTTGGATGATCTTCAACGATACCATACTCTCGGTAACCGTGCTTTTTATAAAATTCTGGCGCTTGAAAACTAAATGAATCTAGCAATATTAATCTGCACCCTTTTTCCTTCGCAATTTCTTCAATTTTATGTAACAGTTGACTACCATAACCGTCATGACGAACTGATTTATCAACCCATAAAAAGTCGATATGAAGATGATAAAAATACATCGTACCTGTTACACCACCAAATATTTTTCCTTCTTCATTTTTTACTACGAGGCTTACTTTTTCCATCGGCTGTTTTACTTCATCTGTTAAGATGGACATATTATATTGAATGACTTTATTTTTAATGTATTCTCCTTCAATACGTGTACCGTTCTCTATATGTTTCATATACATTGCTTCCTTTCAACTTAGTAAGCTACATTTTATTTTTCCCCTTTAAAATACTAATCAAAACGAATCCACCATATGTAACAAAGCATGAAAAGCCAATTATCCCTGGTACAGAGACATAGCCTACCCTTATGTAATTTATAACTGCAAAACAAGCGATAGACAATAAAATAGATGGCCAAAATATAACAGCTATTTTTCTTCGCCCTCGTTTCGATGTACTTTCTCTTCAGAAACACGTGTGCCAAAAAGCAATACAATACAAATAAGGATCGCTGCAAAGTAAATTGTATCTAATGACAAATTGTGATCATATAGGGCGATTCCAACTTCAAGAGCAATAATCGTTAAAATTAAAATAATGATTGTTAAAGTCTTTAAGTTTCTTTTCAATCGCTCACTCCTAGCATGCTTTCACTATATTCTTTGTATATGTACTTTAAAACTACTGCAAAAGCTTCATCTACCTCTTTATTTTCACGGCGATTCGGTAAATCTTTTCCCCCAATCACATAAAGAAGTGGAAATTCGTTAAACATTCCTATTATACCAATATTTATTGTAGCTGTGAGTAATCCACCTGTCATATGAGTTATATGATAATATGGAATTTCTTCATACTCTCCTTGCTGTCTTACCATGCCGCTAATAATTGGTTCCCATAATTCTGGTTCTGATTTATAACCTTGAAAGGTTTGTATGAAAAGGGCAAGAACTTCACTTAATTCTCCAACATTTTTCTCATCTCTAGCATTCTCTTGTATATGAATTTTTGAAAAGTACGTTTGTGCGTACATTTTCACAGCATCCCATCCACCACAGTGCATTACAACTGACTGTGCAACGTAACTATCATGACAAGCAATCATTACCTCTACCGCTTGACTAAGTGTTAAAGAAGTTCTTCCTTGTAAATGCGGATATAACTGCGCACTATCTTCATGTGGATTAAATTTAATGTAATGAAGTATATCATTCCAATTATGTTTATTTTCCTTCACCATTTGCGTTACTACAAATCCAATGACTAATTTTGCTGCTGATGCTAACGGAATATTTAATTCACTATTATACGAAGCAACTATACGATTATTTTTTGTAGAATAAATTTCCATTCCCACATAATTAGATTGTACCTCTTTTATTTTATTTATAACAGTTTCCATTTCTATCCCTCTTTTTATATCGTTATATTAACTTCTAATATTTCAACATTGAATGTAAAAAACCTTTTCATTAGCTATTAAAATAAGAAAAAGGTAGCATGAATTTTTTCTTGCTACCGAAAAATATTTATTCTTCTATAGGATTTTCAGGACCGTTAAGTTCCAGCTGATAAAAAGCTAAATCTAGCCATTTATTAAACTTATAACCAGCTTTTTTTATTGTTCCTGCATGAACAAATCCATAGTTTTGATGCAAGGCAATACTTTTCTCATTCTCTGCATCAATTCCAGCAATTAAGGTCATATACTCTCTTTCCTTTGCAATTTTGATTAATTCTTTCATTAATGAAGACCCAATGCCATTTTTTCTATATGCCTTATCTACATACACAGAATGTTCAACTGAATATTTATAAGCAGGCCACGCTCTAAATGGGCCGAATGTCGCAAATCCTACTACTTTATTATCTAATTCATATACGATAATTGGATACTCTTCAGCCTTTTTTTGTTCATACCAATCTATTCTATTTTCAAGGGTTACAGGTTTATACGCATATACAGCTGTTGTATAAAGTATCGCATCGTTATAAATATCTAAAATGTATGCTAAATCTTTTTTCGTTGCTTCCCTTATCATTATTTTCTTCCTTTCATCATGTTCACCTTATTTTACTATCTTTTTAATAGTTTTATTTTATCGAAATTTCCGATTTTTATCTACATACGAATACTAGCTTTTCGGAAACCATCAAATATATTTATTGCAGCAGATAACATGTAGAAGAAAATTCCTCCCCCAATGAGCCACGTTTTAAACTCCTCTGAGGAAATAGTAAATGCATTTGCCAAATACGTAATAAACCCTGCGTTAAATACATGTGGATTTACTACAATTACAATGAATACTATCGTCCCAGCTATTTGAAGAATAGCATTCCCAATCGCCAATCTTTGCGTCCATTGTCCCTGCACTAATTTATAAAGGGATATACATATTTCAAAAACGATCATAATTACAACGATTGGCCAGTACTGCAATAAAACATCTTGATTAAAAGTTGGCGAGACAAACTTCAGTCCATTTGCCGTACCGTTATATACGCCAACAAGATAATTCGCATAAAAGTAAAGTGTAGCCCAAACTGCTGTCCACATTAAACCTCCAAAAACTTCAAACTTCGAGATTGCTTTTTTCTTTGGGATATACGAGATGTTTTTCAAATCATCTGGTGTCCATTTTTTTAAACTTGTCGTCAACGGCTCGATACCTTTGTCTTTATCTGTTCTTTCTAAAATAACAAACACAACTGTCAACCAGAAAAATACATGGAGGCCCACTTCAAAAATTCCCCCAATGCCTTTACCTATCAATTGTAAAATAACATTTAATACCGCTTGATCACCACTATAGCCTATAAAATTTTCTGCAACCATTGATATGAGTGCAATGACAGCTGCGATTGGTATAATCATTTTTAACAACGTTGTATATACATCAAAATAACGTGGTCCAATTAAATGCATCGGTCTATCCAAATAACCATTAGCCAATGAAACCGGACTCCCCAATTTTTCGAGAACGCTCTTTACATCTTTCTCATTATAATCTTCAGGTAACATATCATCTATAGTTGACCTTAGTTCAAGTGTAATATCTTCACGATTTTTTTCAGGTAATCTCTTCGCAACCTCTTGGATATAGAGATCAATTAAATTCATTCTCTTCCTCCTCCTTTAATAAGTTATAAAGTTCTTTCGAATCCTTTATCCATTCTTTTTTCAACTGCAAAAATATTTCTAATCCATAATCACTTAAAACATAATACTTACGAGGTCTACTCTCCGTTTTATCCCAACTACTCGTCACTAATTCCTGCTTTTCTAATCGGCGAAGTAGTGGATATAAAGTACTTTGATCAATTGTAACCCCTGATTGCTCTAATAACTGGACAAGTGAATATCCGTACTGCGGCGTTCTTAATTGACTTAAAACAGCTAACGTTAATGTCCCTCTTCTTAACTCAGTAATTAACGAATTTAATAAAGTATCCATTCACTCACCTCATTTCCATTACTATATGTCATACAGTATGTGTTTTATACTATGTATCGTACAGTATTAATGTAACAAAAACTATAATTTTTTACCAAAAAACAGATAATGAACAGCGCAAATTATATGATTTGTGCTTTTTTAGCTAAGTTATATATAACACTCTATAAGGTAACAACCTTAACTACTAATTTTGAAGTTCCAGTAATGCTATATTAAGTTACAAATATCGTATACATATGATGTGAACATAACATCTCACTATAGGAAGCTATAAAAACGGTGAATTACCATGCTTGAATAATTCCCGTTTTCAGCACCTAATCAACGTTATTTCCTTCATAAACTTCATCTTGTTCAAAATCTTTATTT
>NZ_JBNLYC010000234.1:0-5267 GCF_050172015.1 Bacillus sp. GMa5/1
AGCGTTTTATAAAAAACAAGCTATAATGAGGGCAGATTATAATTTATGATAAGTCACATGTATTTTAGTCATTATCGTAACAAGTGAAGTTGACTAAATCATGAGAGAATAACACGAGAATTATAATAGGAAAGATATTACTATTATTTGTCATAAGTCTTTTTCACTTTTTAGCTAAACGATATGATTAGCGAGTGTATCTATTGCAAGTTCCTTAGTTGAAGCTTTTTATTAATAAGGTGGTGGAGATTTAATTGGTATACCACTCTTTAAAAGAGTTCAGAACATCAGCAGGTAGTCTAGGTGGAATAGCAGGTGCAAATTTAGTTGCATTAGCAATGGTTATATCACTTGTTTATGCTATGCTTGCAATGGCTTCTGTGTTAAACTTTGGATTGCTACCAGACTTTATTGTGGGTTATCTTGTATCATTTTTAAATGAAAATAATGCTAAGATTCTTATGTATTATGATAACTGGTATTATTTCAGGTTATATTGGATTACTTTTATTTAAAAACTATCCAATTCGTATAGCAGAACAAATTCGTGGTACAACTGGAAAAGCGACAGATGTAGCAGCTTAATAGAATAGTAGAATAAATTTTTTTCATAGAGGTTTAGGGGGAGTTATGATGAAGTATCGCTCAGTATTTGATATTATCGGTCCAGTTATGATTGGACCATCAAGTTCACATACAGCAGGCGCGGCAAGAATGGGGCAAGTTGCTCGCCAGCTGTTTCGTCATGAACCAGAAAGAGTAAGCATTTCGTTATATGGATCATTTGCAAAGACGTATCGAGGGCATGGTACGGATGTAGCACTAATCGGTGGAATATTAGGATTTGAAACAGATGACTTACGTATTCCAGAGGCGCTAGAAATAGCAAAAGAGCGCGAAATTGAAGTGGAATTCATTGAAGAAGATGCCAATGCACCTCATCCAAATACAGCGAGAATTCGTTTGTATAAAGGTGAAGATGAAATTGAAGTTGTTGCTTGCTCAATTGGTGGCGGTAAAATTGAAGTTGTAGAATTAAACGGATTCGATCTTCAATTATCAGGCACGAGCCCAGCACTACTTATTGTAAATAACGATCGCTTTGGTGCTATTGCAGCAGTAGCTTCAATCCTTGCGAAACATGAGATTAACATTAGTACGATGAGTGTATCTCGTAAAGAAAAAGGAAGAAGAGCGCTTATGGTCATCGAAACAGATGAATTATTAGCAGATGAAGTAATTGAAGAAATAAAAGCGCAACAAAATATTTGTCAAGTAACTATTATGGAATAATTGCAGGGGGGACACACCATGTTTCGGAACGCAGCGGAACTAGTGGCGCAAGCTAAAGAACAAAATGTAAAAATCGCAGAAATTATGATTCAATGTGAAATGGAAACAAGAAGTATTTCACGTGAAGAAGTAATTGCTGGTATGGAAAAGAACTTAGTAGTGATGGAGCAAGCAGTAGAACGTGGTATTCGCGGCGTGAAATCACCAACTGGTTTAACTGGTGGAGATGCTGTAAAAGTTCAAGCGTATATGAAGAGTGGAAAAGGCTTATCTGGAGATACGATTTTGGATGCAGTAAGCAAAGCTGTTGCAACAAATGAAGTAAACGCAGCGATGGGAATTATTTGTGCAACACCAACAGCAGGGTCTGCTGGAACAGTGCCAGGTGTACTATTTGCACTAAGAGAAAAATTGCAGCCTACACGTGAAGAAATGATTGAATTCTTATTTACAGCAGGAGCTTTCGGTATGGTTGTTGCGAATAACGCTTGTATTTCTGGTGCGGCAGGAGGATGCCAAGCTGAAGTTGGTTCAGCAAGTGGAATGGCGGCTGCAGCTGCAGTTGAGATGGCTGGTGGAACACAAGATCAAGCAGCTACAGCGATGGCAATTTCATTAAAGAACATGCTTGGTTTAGTGTGTGATCCTGTTGCAGGACTTGTAGAAGTACCTTGTGTAAAACGTAATGCAGCAGGAGCTGCAAATGCGATGATCTCAGCAGATTTAGCATTAGCTGGTGTAACGAGTACAATTCCATGTGATGAAGTAATTGAGGCAATGTTTAGAATCGGACAAACGATGCCAGTAGCACTTCGTGAAACAGCAGAAGGTGGACTTGCAGCAACGCCGACTGGTCGTCGCCTGCAAGAAGAGATTTTTGGGAAGAACAATAACTAAGTGTAATTATAGAAAAAGGAGCTCAAATAAACTTGAGCTCCTTTTTCTATTTTTCTTTTGTTAGTTGTTCTAATGTTTTTCCAAGATTATGTGATCGTTTCGTTGCCTGTGTAATACAAGAAACAAGTGCTTGTTGAAATTTATGTTCTTGTAATACTTCAATACCTGCCTCAGTAGTTCCACCAGGAGAAGTAATTTCCTTTCGCAAAATAGAAGGGTGTTTGTCACTTGCTTTTAACATTTCAGCAGCACCAATCATCGTTTGAAGAATAAGTGATTTTGCAACATCTTCTTTTAAACCAATTTTTGTTGCAGCTTCTTCCATAGCTTCCACTACGTAATAAATATAAGCAGGTCCACTTCCGGATAATGCAGTGACAGCATGCATATCTTCTTCCTCTACAACAGAGACGAGACCAATCGTTTCAAATAAAGATGTTGCAGTGTGAATATGTTCCGCTGTTGCATGTTTTGAAGGGGAGATAGCGGTAGCTGATTTTAAAATGGCTGCGGATGTATTTGGCATTGCACGAATAATTGGAACGTCTTTTTGAAGTAGTTTTCTAATTGAGTGAGTAGAAACACCTGCTAGTAATGAAATAATAAGCACGTTATTATTTATGTATTCTTTAAAAGGGGTAAGCGCCTCTGCAACATCCTTTGGTTTCATTGCTAGAAAAAGAATATTTGCATCAGTAAGTAATTCTTTTTTATTATGAGTACCTTTGACACCGTATTTTTTATGTAGCTCTTGTAATCTTGTCTCGTTAGAACGATTACTTACAGTAATTTGTTCACCTTTAACGACATTTGCATGTAACAAGCCACCAATAATAGCTTCGGCAATAGAGCCTGCACCGAGAAAGGAAATGTTTTGAATAGACATGATGTTCCTCCTTTAATTTTGGTTAGAAATTCTTATAAATGTACATACATTCGTTTTTGTATAGGAAACACCTCTTTTTATCTGAAAATAATGACAAATATATATAGAAGTTGTAAACTGAAGAAGTATTCATTTTTGAACCGGAAAGAGACAGGGGGGCTAAGCATGACGGCGATTCACCGAATGGAGATTCCTGTACCATTTGCAGTGGAAACTGTGAATGTGTTTTTAGTTGAGGGGGAGACATTAACATTAATTGATACAGGGACGAATACAGAAGAGGCAAGGAATGCGTTAGAAAGTCAATTAGGTGCATTAGGACATACGATAGAAGATATTGAAACAGTAGTCATTACGCATCATCATGCAGATCATTGTGGACTTTTAAATATATTTTCTGAGAAGACGAATATTATTGGACATCCTTGGAATGAGCCTTGGATCACACAAAATCCAGAATTTTTAAAGCGGTATCATGAATTTTTTAGAGAGACGGCCTTACAGTTTGGTGTGCCAGCAGCATTTTTGAAAGACGAGTCGTTATTGACGACGAGGACACTTAAATATTCTTGTAATAGATCGTTAACGCATACTGTGAGAGAAGGAGATCGTATTGATTCTTTGCCTGGATTTATAGTACTTGAAACACCAGGTCATGCTTCTACTCATATTTCTTTATATAGAGAATCTGATGGAATATTAATTGGTGGAGATGCTCTCATCAGTCATATTTCTTCGAATCCAATACTAGAACCACCATATGAAGGGCAAACAGAACGGGCACGCCCATTACTACAATATAATCAAACATTACAGCGTTTAAGCGAAATGAATATTTCACGCATTTTATCAGGGCATGGGGAAGATGTTCTAAATGTGAAACAACTTATTGAAACGAGATTACAAAAGCAAGAAACACGTGCTTTTAAAGTGCTTGAGTTATTAAAGGAAAAACCAATGACAGCATTTGAAGTATGTGTAAAACTATTTCCGGTATTATATAAAGAACAATTACCACTTACTATTTCAGAAACGGTTGGACAATTGGACTATTTAGCATATAATCAACAAGTGATGATTGATGAATCATCGCAACAATTGATTTATTATGCAAAGTAGGTGACAGCAATGACAGGACGTTTACAAAATAAAGTAATCGTCATTACAGGTGCTTCTAGTGGGATTGGTGAGCAAGTTGCAATGCAAGTTGCAGCACAGGGAGCGACTCCCGTATTAATGGCTCGAACAGAAGAGAAACTACAAGCGTTAGTAGACAAAATTAAAGAAACTTATAATACGCCTTGCTATTATTATGTATTAGATGTAAGTGAAGAGATGGAAGTACAGTCTGTTTTTTCAAAGGTATTACAAGAAGTGGGACGTATTGATATATTAGTAAACAATGCGGGATTTGGTATTTTTAAAACGTTTGAAGATGCGTCAATGGATGAAGTGAAAGATATGTTCCAAGTAAATGTATTTGGATTAGTAGCATGTACGAAAGCGGTACTACCTTATATGGTAAACAAGAACGAAGGACATATTATTAATATTGCTTCCCTTGCCGGAAAAATTGCAACTCCGAAATCAAGTGCGTATGCAGCAACGAAACATGCTGTATTAGGATTTACGAATAGTTTACGCATGGAATTAGCGAATACAGATATTTATGTTACAGCAATTAATCCAGGTCCGATAGATACAAACTTTTTTGAAATAGCGGATCAATCTGGTACCTATGTAAAGAATATGGGACGTTACATGTTAAAACCAACATACGTAGCAGAACAAATCGTAAAGTCGATGCACACGAAAAAACGTGAAGTAAACTTACCGAAGTGGATGGGAATTGGCCCGAAACTTTATGCTTTATTTCCAGGTTTATTTGAACGTGTAGCAGGTAAATCATTAAGTAAAAAATAGGAGATTTCCACATGGAAATCTCCTATTTTTTATTGTTTTCCAGTCACATAATCATAAACAATATCCTCAATCTCCTCGTATAAATCAATTTCAATATTTGAATGAGTCACCGTTTGAATATGTTTCACTAGCATTTCCTGATCTTCTTTTGATATTGGACTGCATTGATATTGCTGAAAACTTTTTATAATCATTTTCTCAATTAATTTTTCGTTCATATTTTTTCCCGCCTGTATGTACGTATGTATTGTTTTATTGTACTTGAAGT
>NZ_JBNLYC010000235.1:0-5241 GCF_050172015.1 Bacillus sp. GMa5/1
CATAATCCCTATAAGCGTTTGTAAAATTAGCATACTCTGTTCCGAAGCATCATTCCAACTATAAATGGAATACCCCATTATAATAATTGCAAGTAAAACAGTTACGATCCTATTCATACGCAAACCCTCCCTTTTTAAAAAGAAACCGCTAAGTTTCCTTAGCGGTTTTATTAACAATTTATATTTAGTAAATGTGCTTTTCATGAATTTGATATAAGTCAAAAGAATTTCCTGTCCAATATAACTACGCATGTTAGCCCACTTTTTCTTTATTCAGTCTACTTACAATTCCAACTATAAATTTATATTCAATCCTCCTCTTCTTAGTTTTTTTAAACCCTTCTTTCGTATCAAAAATAAAACACGTTTTCCGAAACCAAATTCGTACATATAAAGACTCAAAATAAATAGGTTTTATAATTCCTCGTTCCTCAAATTCAGTTCCATCTTTATTTTCAGTTTCTGTTCGAACGAACCACCTATTTCCGAAGCCAATTTCAATATACTTCACATAAGTCCCCCTTTCGGAAATTAATTTCTAACTGTTCTATTATTTCCCCGGTAAGCGCACATTCCGACAGAACATGAGCCCACAAAGAAAAAGTAGATTGCAAAAATCTACTTTATAACTTATATTTTTGCATTCGTTTATAAAATGTACTACGGGGTACATTTAATAGTTTTGCAGCTAACGAAACATTTCCATTTGTCTTTTGTAATGCTTCAATCATGCTATCACGCTGTATTTTTTCGCGAAAATGTAATGTATGTTCTGTTTTATTTTCAACTTGTAACTCAAGTTGTTGTTGATTTCCCCTCATTGTTTGTAACAAAAAATCTACTTGTTTTTCGCATATTTCCCGTCCTTGCGACAAAATGTAAATGCGTTCTAATACATTTACTAGTTCCCGAATATTTCCGGGCCATGTATGTTGTAAAAATTGATTGTATATACTCTTTGGAAATACAACATTCCAATTCTTCTGTTCGCAAAAGTGTTGTATAAAATATGGGATATCCTCTTTTCTTTCTATTAACGATGGAACATATAACGGATAAACGTGCAAACGATAATATAAATCTTGACGGAATTTCCCTTCTTCTACTAACCGTAGTAAATCTTTATGTGTGGCAGTAATAATACGAATATTTACTGGTACCAATTTTGAACTCCCAATTGGAGTTATTGTGCGTTCTTGTAAAACACGCAATAATGCTACTTGCATCTCTGGTGGTACTTCACCAATTTCATCTAAAAATAATGTTCCTCCGTTTGCTTGTTCAAATTTCCCTTTATATCCTTGACGTCGCGCACCTGTAAACGCACCTTCAGCATAACCGAACAATTCACTTTCCATTAATTCTTTAGGCAAAGAACCGCAGTTAACAGCTATAAAGGGCCCGTCTTTTCTTGGACTATTTTCATGAATCGCTCTCGCGACATATTCCTTTCCTACTCCTGTCTCACCACATACATACACACTAGCATCAGTCGGTGAAACAAGCTTAATTTCTTCTAGTGTGTGTTGAAATGCTCTGCTTGTCCCGGTAACTCCTGAAAAAGTAATCCCTTTTATAAATGTGAGAGCAGAATATGTATTCATTTGTTTATTTTCCTTTAAATACATACATTTCCCAATCATTCTTTCATTACTATATACTGGTATCTCTAATTTAGTTTCCAATCCATGGTGCATTAACTCTTCAAGTTTCATTCTTGACCAATTATTTATTCGTTCACGAACGCTCTTACTCGCAGAAACGATAACATCACGATGATTACAAATAACTACTTGTTCATCACTATCAATGACATCTAAAAAACGATGGATTAAGTGTAATTCATTTTGATGAACTCTTATGCTACATTCACGTTCTATCGCATGTGCAATTGAAGTTACCATACCGAGCATATATGGATGCGAAAATTCAATCGGACACGAGAAATCTAGAACACCAATTAATTTCCCATCATCATTATGAATGGGAGCAGCCGCACAACTCCAGCTATGAGATGCCACGGTGTAATGTTCAGTACCACTTATCATAATAGCTTCTTCAATTTCTAGCGCTGTTCCAATTGCATTTGTGCCAACAGCTGATTCCGTCCATTTTACACCTTCAATAAAATTAATATGTTTCGCTCGCTTTAACGTTTGTTTATTTCCACTTAACGATAGAACATAACCATCTGGATCGATTAATAATGCCATCATTTGTAGTTCATCAATGGTTTTTCTCATATTTTGTATTTGAGGTAATGCGATATCAAGGAAAATTTCACTCTTTTTCTTTTGTTCTTGAAAAATGTTAGAAGACAAAATTTTCTGACCTTTATTCATGTGAGGATTAACATTAGCCTGTTTACATCGATGCCACGATTCTGAAATTCTTTGATTTATGCGATTTGAATCAAGAACACCTTCATTAACAAACTTTTTCCATGTATGTAAGTAAAACGGTGAAGCTAACATTGTATCATCTCCCTTTTAATTGTTTTGGAGATTTATAAAACATACTTTTATTATAAAACTGAATAAAAGCGTTTTCAATACAACTAGCAAGACGACACAAATATGTTACTAATTTGAATATCTTAATGCACTTCTTTATTCTTTTTTAGTAGCACTATATTTTGTATAATGGACGCAAAGAAAATACATAACCAAAACCACTTTTGTGGATTACCATTTATAAAGAAAACAATCACGGCTATTGCAAATAAAATAGTGGATGCTAAACTAAAATATAATTTTGTTTTAATTTCTCTTATCCCTCACCCCTCTGTTACTTTACAGTACATACTAACTCTTCATTTTTCATCTCTACTATGTACTCCTGTAAAACATATTCTTTCCCTCCATGGTTTTCATACCATTCATGTATTCCTTTAATATGCCTCTCGTCACTTCTAATTTTCGATTCTATTTCATTATACTGTTCATAACTATCATATTCCCATATGGCAAATACTTCAGACGTACCATTCTTATTATCTTTCATCCAGCGTCCTATTAGCCTAGAACCATGCTTTAATTGATTAGGTAAGTTCGTGTGATTGAAATGATCATTAAATACTTCTATGAATTCATTTTTCACTACATAGTACTTCCTTCTGTAAAACATACTTCTTCACCTCTTTCATGAAAAGTATTAGTAAATCTTCCCATCACTACCGTATTATAATACTTTCCATCCGATAGTCTTTTGTCATTTTTCAAAATGCCTTCTACTTCAAAACCTAATTTTTTATAAAGATGAATAGCTTTCTCGTTTGTCTCTAATACTTGTAAAGATATTTTATTTACTGCATTTTCGTCAGCCCATTTAATAGATTGTTGTAATAGGCTCTTCCCCATTCTATATCCCCAAAACTCTTTTAAAATACAAACGCCAAACTCCACTTTATGAGATAATCTCTTAAAATTTGATCCTTCACATCTTGAAAATCCAACAATTCGATTGTGCACTTCTACAACTAAAAAGAGATTCTTCGTTTCTTCACTATCTGTTTTTATTATTTTTTGAAACCCTAGGTCATCTATAAATCCCTCTCCAGCATCTCTATCCATATTTTCAGTTTCTCCATCAATCTGAACTCTAATTTTCGATAACTGCTCAGCATCTTTTTCAGCTGCAGAACGAATTGTATAAGTTAATCCATTTATATGATACTCTTGCTCTTTTACAATCATGTCAAACTCCTTTCAAATCAATATAATGGCGCTATTACAACTTGTTTACCTTGTTTCTCAAATTCCTGAACAGTTTCTTTACTAGCCTCTTCGTCAGTTATAATAAGGTCAACTTCTTTTAGAGACTCTCCTCTTATAAAACAATCTATTCCAAGTTTATTATGCGGAGCTAAACAAATATTTCTTCTAGCAATTTCACTTACTCTTTTACTAAAATAAGCAACTTCAGGTGTTGCAGTACTAATACCTTGTAATGAAATGCCTCCACCTGTAGAGAAATAAAGATCAATAGAAAATCTACTTATCAATTCAGAGGCAAATGTATCAGTAATATTTCCTGAAGGCTTTACTTTTCCACCAATTAAATATGTATCGATGTTCTTATATTCTCTTAGATGACCAGCTATTTCTATAGAATTCGTAATAACCGTAAATGATACTTCCGGTAAATATTTCAGCATCGCATTATGAACGGGAGCCCCGCCAATAAAAATAGAATCATCTTCTTGTATATAAGATGTCGCAACTTTTGCAATTGTGTTCTCATATATTGAGCTATCACTATAACGTTTAGCTGGTTCCGCAGCTAAGTTCCTCACTCGCGTAAGTTCAATTGCACCTCCGTGCGTTCTTTTTAATAAACCATCCTTTTCCATAATAGACAAATCTCTTCTTATAGAATCAATAGACATTTCAAATCTTTCCGCAAGTTCCTTTGCGATTACTCTTCCATCTGTATTAAGTAGTTCTAAGATTCTCTCTCGACGTTCTTCAGTAAACATGTTATCACCACCGTTATTGAAGATTCAGAAACTTAAACTTTATTTTAATTATATGTATGCCTCTTCTGTTTTACAATATTTTCAGTTCTTATTTATTCCGTTTTATACAGTCTTCTCCCGCTTTCTATCCCATTAATTTGCCAACCGAATAAATGTATATCTGTATATTACGCAAAAATACTTTCATTTACCTTCCTGTTGATGTAAAATTATTCCTATGTTTTACTTTTTAATACAGAAAGGGATTACTATGAAATCATTAATCAAAACGACATGTACAGCATTATTATTTACTGGAATATTAACAGGATGTAATAGCAATACTACATCAAAACAAGAAAAGAGCGCTCTCGAAAAGAATGCAATGCACTATGGAGAAATAGTTAAAAACGAATACTATAGAGCGACAGTTGAAAATGCAAAGTTTGAAAAAATAGACAAAGAGCGACGCCTTACTACTCGTGTTATGATTAATAATGTTCGGGACGATGGACAAACTATTGATCTTTCGGAAATAAAATATTTCATACAAGATGAAAAAACTGGTCAGAAATATGAAGGTGAAGCTCATCCGATAGATGACGAGCACTATAAAAATGTTCCACACGAATTCTCTTTAACTACTGACGTTGTGTTTGAACTGAAAACTTCACCAAAAGATTTAAATAATATGTATTTATACATAGATAGCAAAGCAGCGCCGTTAACAGATACATATTGGAAGCTTGATAATTTAGTATCTAAATAGAAAGACCAGTCTTACA
>NZ_JBNLYC010000236.1:0-5203 GCF_050172015.1 Bacillus sp. GMa5/1
TGATGGAAACAAATTTGTATAGAAGTGCATAAAAAAAGACTCCATTTTACATGAAGTTCTTTCGATTTGGTATTTATAAATAGAGTAGTAGGAAGGTGTTACTAATCAAATAAATACGAATAGCCCTCCACTTTTGTTTTTTTCAAAAATAGAGAGCTAGTTGCTATTATTTTATTTCCATTGCGGTTAGCACCTGATCTGGAGCTGTTATTGTTACACCAGCACGTACTAAACGTTCGAAGGTACGCATAAACTCTAGTAAATGAAACTGTTTTGGTAGCTCAATCACACGCAGCTGCTCTTGCGGTAGCTTATCAATTTCTTCAATAAACCATTCACGTACATCACTTGGAATTGTGCGTTCTTTATGGCCACGTACTTTTAATTTTTCACGCATTTCAATTTCTAAAGCAATATATGCATGGAGATTCACACCTTGATCATATGCATATTTTCTAAATAACGTTTCTTCCTGGTATTTTAAATAATTACGGTGATAAGATTCTTCCGTCACAGGTACCGCAAACTTCTGCTTCAGTAGTGCATGCACATTTTTAAACATCTTCTTAATGTTGTGAAGAGAGTACATAGAATAATGTAAACCGAAATGAAAGACAGCTTGCTCACGGTCACTATTTCTCTCTTTTGGTATATGTTGCGCAATAAGAGGGTAGATACCTTCTTTCGCTGCAGCATCAAGGATTTGATATTGAGATGTTTGATGTAATAGTTTTTTCAATGTATATACAATTTTCGTTGGATATCCTTCTTTTCGATCAATCATGTCACGGAGTCCGCGAATTACACTGCGGATTTGACGATGACAAGTATGTTTTAATACATGAATGAATTTATTCATGTCTGCAGACAGTTCACCGATATTCATCTCTTGTAGAACTGCTTCTATAAACTTCGCTTTACGAGCATAGGTAGTTTTTGGAGTAAATGGATCCCTGTGTTGCTCTTCTCCAGCTTCTTTTGTACATAAAAAGTCCGAATGAATAGATAAATATAAGGTTGTATATCGTTTTGTATGCTTTACCCCTTTTTGCATTTTGCAAATTTTGAATAGGGGATTCCCCGTACATGGTAATGCCGTTGTTAATTCATCGATAACGGAACGGATTTGATGCGGATATTTTTTATGTAAGAAACGATACATCCCACCGAAGTGAGTTTTGTTGCCTCTTTCGTCCTGCTTGTCCAATGAACGCTTTAATGTTATTTCTGTATGTTGTTGCATGGCAATGTCTAAGAATAGTTTCTTAGACGCTACAGATAGCTTAAAGAAAGCCTTGGTAAATACAACAGGACTAATATATACGTATGGATTTGCTTTTTCTGTTTCCTCATTCATAAAATGAGTCAGCTTGATTGTATATCGGCCATCTACTCCGTTTTCAATGGAGATAATGTTATGTAAGTTTAATTTCTTTAATGCAATATAGAATTGAGAGTGTTGGATATAAGCAAATTCTTCTTTATATTGCTTGTAATCTTCCCACATCATATGTATTGTTACATTTGGAATGACACCATTAGTAAAGCATTTCTTATGTAGATATAAGAAAACTTCGAGATCAGCATTCGTAATGCCGTATAATTTATGTTTTCTTCCCGTTTTTTCTGCAAGTGCAGACAATGCGCGACGTGAAAAAGATGGTTTGGCTTTTTCGACAAAGCCTTCTTCGTCAGCAATACGTTCTTCGTATGTCATGTGCTGCAGAATATCTTCTAAATATGTATCTTTATAGCTGTAGTACTTCTCCTCAAATGTTTCCACAAACTTTTGCCAAGATTTTAGTGTTACTAAAACTGCGTTTGTTGTTTTCCCATTTAAGCTACGTTGATTACGTATCACAAATGATTTCCCCATCTTTTTCACCTCCGTTCTACAAATTCAGAAATATATGTCAAAATACTATAAAATATACCAATTTTGATTATAGCAAAATGAAAAATGCTGAAACGTGCTCCTTTAAGAAGAAAAATAGCAACTTGCAACAGCTTATGAAGCTAGTCGTATCAAGGGTTAAGAGAATTTCTTAATTTTTTTTTGTGTTAAGGATACCGCAAACGTGTTGCAAGTTTGATGATATGTATATGAATGAGCAGAAAAACACCTAAGCCCTTGATATATAAAGGATTAGAGTAGAAATGGCAGGGAAGTTAGGGAAAGGATACCGCAAACATGTTGCAAGTTGGTGAGGACAATCATTTAAAATGAATTACAATGATTATCCTTGATGTAAAAGGGTTTGTTGGTATTTATAGATTGGAAATAGGGGAAAGATACCGCAAACAGTGTTGCATCTTGGGTGAAAAATAAGGGAAAGAATACCGCAAACGTGTTGCAAGTTGAATGATACATAAAGAATTGAATAAAAAAACTTTAAAGCCTTGATATATATGGGGTTGGAGTGAAAATTGGTAGGGAAGTTAGGGAGAGGATACCGCAAACATGTTGCATTTAATGTATGTAACTTACTCAAAATATAAGAAAAGTGGCTTAAAAATTTTAAAATTACTAGGTTGAGAAATAAAATATACTGTTGCAAGTTGAATGAAATAGGGAAAGGATACCGCAAACGTGTTGCAAGTTGAATGAAATAGGTAAAAGAAAGAGCAACCCTGTTGCAAGTTGAGGATTTAAGGAAAGCAAAGCGCAAAAAGAATGGAAATAAAGAAGAAATAGGTAAAAGAAAGAGTAACGTGTTGCAAGTTAAGGATTTAAGGAAAGTAAAGCGCAAAAGGAATGCAAGTAAAGAAAAATAGGTAAAAGAAAGAGCAACGTGTTGCAAGTTGAGGATTTAAGGAAAGCAAAGCGCAAAAAGAATGGAAGTAAAGAAGAAATAGGTAAAAGAAAGAGTAACGTGTTGCAAGTTAAGGATTTAAGGAAAGTAAAGCGCAAAAGGAATGCAAGTAAAGAAAAATAGGTAAAAGAAAGAGCAACGTGTTGCAAGTTGAATGAAATAGGTAAAAGAAAGAGCAACCCTGTTGCAAGTTGAGGATTTAAGGAAAGCAAAGCGCAAAAAGAATGGAAGTAAAGAAGAAATAGGTAAAAGAAAGAGTAACGTGTTGCAAGTTAAGGATTTAAGGAAAGTAAAGCGCAAAAGGAATGTAAGTAAAGAAAAATAGGTAAAAGAAAGAGCAACGTGTTGCAAGTTAAGGATTTAAGGAAAGTAAAGCGCAAAAAGAATGGAAGTAAAGAAGAAATAGGTAAAAGAAAGAGCAACGTGTTGCAAGTTAAGGATTTAAGGAAAGCAAAGCGCAAAAGGAATGCAAGTAAAGAAAAATAGGTAAAAGAAAGAGCAATCTGTTGCAAGTTAAGGGGTTAAGGAAAGAAAGACGCAAAATCTTGTAAATATTTGTTACAATAAATTAAATATAATAGTAGTAAGAAAACTTATAATGAAAACTACTTTGTTGTGATCCATGGTTTAGGGAGGAATATAAAGTGGATAACTTAATACAAATGTTTCGAGATGCATTACTAATCTCTGAGCCAATTTATAAAACGAATGAGCTAGTATGGGAGAAGTGGAATGCATACTTTAAAGATGTTGAAAACAACAATAATAAAGTATTAACCTCACCCCATGCTTCTTCATCATTTACTGCATTAGTGTCTTGGTTAGAAAAAAAGCAAGAATCCGGTATTACATTAGTACAAATTTATGCGAAAATTGATTCCTATAAGGAAGAAATATATAAAGAAATTGAAGGATTTATAGAAAAAGAATTTCAAAATGTAGCACCTTCAAGTTCAAAAATATTAGAAAATGATCAAAATATAGACAAGACAAACGTAGTAAACCATGAGGATTATTATGAGGTAAATAACTCTGCTGTTTATTATAAGCTAAGAGATGGGATTGCAAAAAATCAATTTGAAGAAGATGAGTTAAGTAAGGTTTTACAATATCCTATTGATACAAAATCTTCTAATGGTGTAGCACAGCTTTCTTCACACAAAGATGAAGATTTAAGACTTACAAATATAGAAGAAGCTGCTCGGTGGAATACCCTTGTCGATGATGTAATGAGTAATATGGATGATTTAACGGCAGATTGTTTAGATGCAATTACAATACAATGGATAAACGAAGCAAAATCTCCAGACGAATTCATTGATTTTTCTTATGAGCAAGTTTTAGAGATGTGTAACATTCCAAAAACAGTAGTTAAAAATAAAGAATACTATAGAGCGGAAGATAAAATTAAAATAGCAAAGAGAATTGCGGCTTTAGCAAGTATTTTTATCTATTTAAATGATGATAATGAAGTCGTAGTATTAAATGACCGTGAAGACGATGGGGAGCGACTAGAATTAAAGCGTGAGGTTGTTAAACGATTATTTGTATTAGATTCGGTTGTATTGTGGAGACATAGTGTTACAAATGAATATATGGGCATTGAATCTTGTCGTATTAAACCAGGTAGCTTTTTAACCAATTATTTATACGGATCAAATAATACAACGGCATTATTGTCTAAAAAAGCACTTGAATACAATAGTTATAGACACAAATATCATAAAAGGTTAATTCGATACTTAACATGGCAGTGGAGAATTAGACAAATGTATTCATCATTGAAAAAGCCATATTCTATAGGAGGGGATAAGGGATTACTATCAGTAATGGATATCCCAAAAGATTGGAAGCCAAATCGTATTAGAGAACAATTAGAAAATGTTCTAATGGATTTAGAAAATGAAAAAGTAATCTCTCATTGGGAGTATAGTGATCCGCTTGATGAACAACAAATTGGAAAACGTAACTGGTTTAAAAATTATTATGCAAACTTAGGAATAACGATTTTACCACCTGAGGAAATGCTACAATCAATGGATAGGGTAATTGAAAAGAAAAGTATAGAAGAACCTCAAGAACAATTACCTGAAGTAACAGTTGTTAAAGAGGTAAAGAAGACTGTAGAATCAGTTGAACAAATAGAGAAGAAAATCCGTGACCAAATACTGAAGGTACACAATGAAAAAAAAGTAAGCATACGTGAAATAGCAGATGAAATTAGTATTTCTCCGTCTACATTATCTAGGTTTTGTAATTATAAAACGAAACGTTTATCTAAAAAGGCATTAGAAAAGCTAACGAAATGGTGTGAAAGACAAGAAATATTAGAGAAGATGTAACATGAGCTAAAAATCTCTATTAGAAAAAACACATACAATTTGTATGTG
>NZ_JBNLYC010000237.1:0-5181 GCF_050172015.1 Bacillus sp. GMa5/1
TATATACTAAATAAGATTCTGGAGAATTTAATTGGCGGATAACTGCAGATGTAGTTGATGGACCACTTCTTAAATTTACATTCATCCCTTGTATATATGCAACCCCAATCGGGCTTCCATCACTATTGCTTGTCTTTACAAAATTAATGTACGAAGGATCATTATACACCCATTGTCCATTCCCCAAATCTAGCCATCCGTTACTTTCCTGATATACAACGTAAGATTCTGGAGAATTTAATTGACGAATAACTGAGGAAGAAGTTGATGGACCATTTCTTAAATTTACATTTTTCCCAAGAATATAAGCGATTCCCTTCGTTTGAGGTGTCGGTTGTGGGTTAGGAGGTTGTGGATTTGGAGCTACTCCAAAAATAGCTGCTATTCCATTTGCATACGCTTGACTTAGATCTTCAATAAATTGTGGATTTTTTAATAAATTTGCATCAAACGCTGTATCAATAAAAGCAGTCTCAGTTAAAATTGCATCCATTGCGGTTTCTCTTAATACCGCATAATTTTCTTTTTTTGCTCCTCGATCACGAAGACCATATTTTGTTAATACAGGATTGACAGCTGTATGCATTTTTTGTTGCTTTGCATATGCAGTGCTGCTATTGGATAACGCATTATAAATATAACTTTCAAAACCTGTACCCCCGCCGCTATTAATATGAAATGAAATGAAATAATCCGCACTGAAAGCATTAGCAATATTAGCACGTTCCGATAAAGAAACAAACACATCACTATCACGTGTCATTTTAATTGTAATTGGGTAATTTACCGTTAAAATGTCTCGAACGCGTCTAGCAATTTGAAGTGTTAAGTTTTTTTCTACTAAACCATTACCAACAGCACCAGAATCATATCCACCGTGCCCTGCGTCTATAACAAGTTTCATTTTATTGCCCCGCCCCTTTCTTGTAATATGTTTGCATTTCTACTCGTCCTATTTTATGTGAAATGTACAGGTTCTGTTACAATTGCAAATAAAAAAACCGCCTTATGTAAGGCGGTTTCTATCATCTTGCTTTAACCAATTTAAAATAAATATATACGATTGATAGTGAACATAACGTATGCAAAATAAAATAAATAAAAGTGCTATTCCAACACCACTATAAAGTAAACCAAACTTTAAAAAAACATTTACAAGTGGTGGAAAGTTCATTAAATTTTGTAATGTACTAAGCATACAAAACATAATGAAAAAGACAGGGATGTATTGTAATTCATACGGCTTTTTTTTCTTACTCATTCTTTTCCGAATGATTATATGACATAATTCTGCTACTATAAAGCACCCTCCAATTAATACAAGACCAGAAGTCATCGTCATACATCCACCTGCCTTATATTTATTGTATCGCATAAATAATCATCGTTATATTTTCTTTACATACTCTTCATCTTCTGAAGCAAAACCAAAACTCTCTATGAAAGACTTCGCCTTTTCTGTTAATTTCTCTTGTAGCACTGTTATTTCTTTCACATTTCTTTGTTTCATCATTTCTTCAAATGTAAAATACGTATTTGTACCATAACCGTAACCTTGGTAATCAAAATGAATAATTAGCTGTGATAAAACAGCCCGTTCCTCTTGTACACTATAATCTATTACACCAATATATGTATCATCAACTTTCACACAGTACTGTACCTTTTTCTCACCTAAACTATGCGATTTAAACATTTCTTTAACAACGCTTTCATTTTCTACAGTAACTTTCTCAAACGTAATCATATGTTGTCCATCCTTTTACTATTATTGTATCAATAATACTTCCTATTTATGAAAAAAACCTTAAGACCGTATGCGATCTTAAGGTTTTTCTAATTAAACTAAGCTATACGCACGTTTTGTTTCTTCATGGAACTTATTCGTATCGTATTTATGCTCAACATAAATTTGGTGCCATACCATAAACGCAAGTACAGTCCAAATTTTACGGCTATAATCGCCTTTATCTGCACAATGTGCTTCCAGTAAGTTTAATACATACTGTTTGTCGATTAAATGCTCTGTCTTACTTTCGTTTATAATATTTATAGCCCAATCATGCATTTCGTCTTTTAACCAGTGACGAATTGGTACTGGGAATCCAAGTTTTTTACGATCTAATACGTGATCTGGAACGATTCCGCGTGCTGCTTCACGTAAAATAGCTTTCGTAGTTCCGTTAGCAATCTTAAATTCAGTTGGAATTTTAGATGCAACATCGAATACTTCTTTATCTAAGAACGGTACACGAAGTTCTAATGAGTTTGCCATTGTCATTTTATCAGCTTTTAATAAAATGTCACCGCGTAACCATGTGAACATGTCAATGTACTGCATTTTACTTACATCATCATAATCTTTAATCTCGTTATACAATGGTTTCGTGATATCCATATAGTTAACACTTTCATTGTAATACTTCATTAATTCAGCTTTTTCTTCTTCACGGAAGATTTTAGCATTTCCATAGTAACGCTCTTCAATTGGTGTACATCCACGCTCTAGGAAGCTCTTACCTTTAAATCCTTCTTTAAGAGCACCACTTAATGCTTTTAAAACGCTCTTACCTGGGCTAGGAATGTAAGAGAACATTTTTAGTGAGTTTGGCTCACGGTAAATGTTATAACCACCAAATAGCTCGTCTGCGCCTTCACCTGAAAGAACAACTGTTACATGTTTACGTGCTTCTTTCGCAACGAAGTACAATGGTACAGCTGCTGGATCAGCTAAAGGATCATCCATATGCCAAATGATTTTTGGGAACTCATCCATAAATTCTTTCGCTGAAATGAATACGTTATGGTTTTTAACGCCTAATTTCTCAGCAGTTTCTTTCGCAACATCAACTTCACTGAAACCACGTTGCTCAAAACCAACAGAGAATGTTAAAAGATTTGGATTCATTTCTCTTGCGATAGAAGCGATGATAGATGAATCGATACCACCAGATAAGAATGAACCTACTGGTACATCACTACGCATATGCACTTTTACTGAATCATATAACACATCACGAATTGCTTGGATATGCTCCTCTTTCGTTGCACTTGAAGCGTTGAAATAAGGTTTCCAGTAGCGATGGATTTCCATCTCTTTACCGATTTCTTTTACGAAATAATGACCAGGCTCGATTTTATTAACATCAATTGTTAACGTTTCTGGCTCTGGACCATATTGGTACGTAAAGTAATGTTGTAGTGACGTTGGATTAACGCCTTTATCTTCCATCACATGCATAATACTTTTCTTCTCAGATGCGAAGAATGTAGTATCACCTTGTTGTGCGATGTATAAAGGTTTAATACCGAAGTGGTCACGTGCACCGAAAAGTTTCTTTTCCTCACGATCCCAAATCATAAATGCAAACATACCACGAAGGTAGTCTACACATTTTTCTTTCATATGTGCATACAATGCAATGATAACTTCTGTATCAGATTGCGTTGCAAACGTTGCACCTTTTTCAAGTAACATTTCACGTAATTCTACATAGTTGTAAATTTCACCATTAAAAATAATTACATATCGATCATTTTCATAAGTTAGCGGCTGATGTCCTGCCTCTAAGTCAATGATGCTTAAACGGCGGAAGCCAAATTGTACATGTTCATCACGAAAATATCCTTCGTCATCTGGACCACGGTGGAAAATCATCGTGTTCATATTTTCAAATTGATGTTTTTCTGTTTCTGAAAACTCTCTAGGGTTTTCACATAAACATCCTACAAAACCACACATACTTCTTACCCTCTTTCAGTTTTCATTCTGTCTCTATACTACTATATCAACCCTATTTATACTAGCATAATCAACTGAATATGGCGACCAAAAACTATAAAAAAATCACTCCATTTCACATTTTTAACAATTTTTTATGAAAACATGAAAACTAGGCACTCACCTTTCTCCGCTTTTGTCATATGATATTGCAAATTGATTTCTAGGAGGGAATACCATGAGTGAAGAAAAAAAAGATTCTTCTCGCCCACCGGTTCGTAATTACTTAAAGCAAATTGATGATTTCTTCGAGCAAACACCTCTTCGCAATGTAATCGCTGATTTAAATCATTTTTTCCAAAAAGGAAACCGTTTATTAACATTCCCTGTAGATTTATATGAAGTTGGTGAAGAACTCGTTGTTACAGCTGAACTACCAGGTATACAAAAAGAACAAATCCAAATTGAAATACAAAGTGAATACTTAAAAGTCTCTGTAAAAGAAGAGATACTTGAAGAGGAAGAAGAACAAACATCCCATAACTATTATCGCCGAGAACGTTCCATTTCAGAAGCATCAAGATTGATTAAATTGCCGTATTCAATTAATAAAAAAGCGGCAAAAGCTTCTTATCAAAACGGCGTATTAGAAATTCGGGCGCCGAAACTTCCCCAGCAACATGACATTTTATCGATAGACTAATGCAAAAAAATAAGGGTGCTATGCACCCTTATTTTTAACCCACTAATCGCTTCATATCACGTATAATGTCTTCGTATGGCGTATTACTAATGCCACTATACTTTTTCATTACTTTTCCGTTTTGATCAATTAAATAAAATGATGTCCCATGCATGACCTGACCGTTCTCCGGCTTATCTACAAGTGATTGGAAATTATCTTTTGAAAACTTTGTAATATCTTCTAACGAATACCCCGTTAATAAATTCCAGTTACTAGTATCCTCTGTAAACTTTTGAATAAAAGCTTTCAGATTTTCTGGCTTATCAAGGTCTGGATCTACACTAAATGAAACAAACTGAACGTCTAATTTCTCTTCTTTTGCCATCTTTTGAAGCTTGGCCATATTTGCAGTCATTGGTGGACAAACTGTCTGACAATTTGTGAACATAAAATCTGCAACCCAAACTTTCCCTTTTAAATCTTTTGTACCAAATTGCTTTCCATCTTGATTTGTAAATTGGAAGGTTTCTAAATCCCAATTTAATGGTTTACGAAGCTTTGAACCTGATTCACTACATCCAGCAAGTACAAAGAGACAAAATACAACCATAAGACCAATTATTTTTTGATAACGCTTCATTTATAAACCTCTTTTCTCTATCCTAAATTTAAATAGGTTATGTTTATAATAACAAAAGTTAACACTACGAGAAAATTGTTTACTACATTTGTTCACGAAATCGTACGAATTTACGTATGTTACTTCTTTATTTCA
>NZ_JBNLYC010000238.1:0-5166 GCF_050172015.1 Bacillus sp. GMa5/1
ATATAAAATAACTATATTTCTTCCTTCCTCTTTGGGAGAATACACTTTGCGGCACCTCCTGTAGTTTTGATTTGCTAAAAATTATTAAGAATTTTATTGTAAATTTCGCTAAAAAGACAAAAAGAACTTGTAGGTATTAACTACAAGTTCTTTTTGTCTTTTTAGCGATTTCGATGACATCGCTTTCTTCACCTTTAATATGTTGGGCATATTCTCCAGTAATTTCGGTTTAAATTATGCAAGATAACACCCCTAAAACGATAAAATTGTACATTTTCACTTGGAGATGTCAATCTTATCGTTTGGGGGTATTTGCTTTTATTAGCTTGATGGAGAGGTTTTACTTCTCCATATCCAATAAATTATTAACTTCTCTGATAATACATGACCATTCTTCCACATTGGGGTCAATCACTTTAGAGTGCTCTGCGGATGGGATTTCCACCATTTTCACCTGATCTCCTGAAGCATCTGCTACACGCTTGTAGTTATAACTAATTCCGATTGGCACATTAATGTCGAGTGATCCGTGAATAAGAACTTGTGGAACCTGAAGGGGCAATAATTGAATTGGAGAAGCCTCCTCATAACGCTCCGGAACCTCTTTCGGTGTCCCGCCTAACAAATCAGTTACAGGATGGTTATTTTCTTTACCGAATTCTGATAGACGTAAATGATGGACATCATCCATTAGTGCAAGATCGTTAACTCCTGCTAAGCTTATTGCTCCCTTAAGAGAAAGCGGTTGATCAGTAGTTCTTAAAACACTATTTTCCGGTAATTTCTTACGACCCGCTAACCATAAAGCCAAATGACCTCCTGCAGAATGCCCAATAGCAATAACCCGGCCTAAATCAAGATGATTTTCTTCCGCTATTTGTTGTAAATAGTCGGTCGCATTTGCAGCATCAATTAAAGTGCCTGGCCATCCTCCGCCTTCATCGCCAACACGACGAAATTCAATGTTCCAAGTCGCTATACCCCTTGACGCCAAATCTTTTGCTACGGGCTCCATCATATCTAGGCCCCAAATATTTTTCCAAAATCCACCGTGCAGAACAATTGCAACTGGATAAGGACCCTTTCCTTCTGGGAGACGTAGATCCCCAAACTGTAACTGATTTTTTCCATAAGCGAGTCGTTTATTTCGTATACTCATAAAAGCACCTCCGTGTTTTTCTTTATAATTTTTCATCTAGAACCTAAACGTAGTTAGGTTATTCTACAAAATTAGCTTAATTTTCTGCTTCAACTTGTCTACTGTGCAGAAAAATGTTTTTCTTTTTTACCAGATAACATTCCTGTTGCAATGAGTAATGCAATAATAACAGGTTTTTTCTTTGTTTCATGATTTATTTTCATTCGCTCCAAAGTTATACAAATTAATAAACAATAAAAGCCCAATTCAAACAGTGATGTTCAAATTGGGCTTTTTAAAATGCCTGCGACATTCGTCGGGGTGTCCATTCATTATGACTAGCGTTTATTTTTATTTGTACCTTTTGTCTTTATTTAAACCCGTATTTAAACCATTATTTAAAGCGTGGGAAGAGTTTAAGAGCATTATTTCTTGAAATGTCTTCGATAGTTTTATCATCGAAGTTTGGATAATTAGAAATCCTTTCAATCATTTCTTTTGTCCAGTCTTCAGGAGCATAGTGTGCATCACTACCAAATAAAATGTGTGATGAATCAGTTGTATCTTTTAACGCTTCAAAAGTTGCTGGCTGAGTAGAAATTGCTGTTTCAAAATAGAAATTGCTGATATATTCTTCAGGGTCTTTTGTTAGTGTTGTCCATCTTTCAGATACTAATGGATCATTCATCCAAACTTTAGCTGAACGGTAAGATTGTCCGATTCTCCATTTTAAATATGGAAGTGTACCACCTGCATGAGCAAGGATAAATTTAATATTTGGACAACGTTCGATTGTACCACTTAACACAAGGTTAGCAGCCGCACGAGTTGTATTGAATGTAAACTCTGCCATGAAGTCCGCTGTTAAGAATCTTGCGCGTGGGCTTGCTTCAACTGGTGCACTAGGGTGAATAAATACTACTGCATTACGTTTGTTTAATTCATCCATTAATTCGTCAAAGATTGGGTCACCTAGAAAATGACCATTATAGTTAGATAATAAACCAACGCCGTCTAGTTTAAGTTCATCTAAGGCATATTTTAACTCTTCAATTGATTCTTCAACGTGTGGAAGTGGTAAAAATGCGAAGCCTCCAAAACGTTTTGGATATTTAGCAATCATTTCTGCTTGGAATTCATTAATACTGCGAGCAAGTTTTTTTGCTAAATCGGGATTTGCAACTGGAATTAGACCAGGTTCGGAAATAGAACCGATACCAACTTCAATTCCTAAACGGTCCATCATTGCAATGCTATCTTCAGGAGTCCACTTTTTGATAGGCATGCCTCCTGATTTTGCAACTCCAAAATATTCAAGAGTTGAACGGTATTCCTCTGGAATAATGTGATGGTGAACATCAATAAGACGTGATGCTTTCATAATAAATCGTTCCCTTCATGTTGTATTATATACAATGTGTCCATTAGTTTACTTATTGTCAATTAATAAACGCTTTGTATATAATAATTTTATCAAGTTATGGATTTTGGTCAATGTGCAAAAAACTCTATAATGTCTTATAAAAGACAATTCGATACATATCGTCCAAAAGATTTGAAATTATAGACAAGGAGAAGGGATTATGTCTAAAAATAAAAAAATTGATCCTCGTGTAAAGAGAACTACTAGGTATTTAAGGGATGCTCTTATTGAGCTTCTGGAAGAAAAAGATTTGAATACGATTTCTGTTCAAAATATTACAGATAAAGCGGAGCTTACTCGTGGCACGTTTTATTTACATTACCAAGATAAACAGGATTTTCTTTTGAAAAGTATGGATGAGACGTTAGAAGAATTAATAGAACGAGTAAAACCTAAAGAAATAAATGGAACAATCCAAGAAGTTAATGAACATAATCCACCACTTTCTTTTTTAAGGCTTTTTGAATATATAGCTGAAAATCATGATTTTTTTAAAGTGATGTTAGGGGATAGAGGGTTACCAGAATTCCGACGTCGTATGTTACAAATTGTTCAAGAAAAAGTATATGGTGATTTATTATCTTCTATTGTAGAATGTGATGAAGAATTAAGTATTCCAAAGGAGATTTTTACTAGCTATATTACTTCAGCACATATAGGTGTCATTAGTACTTGGCTAGAAAATGGTATGAAATATAGTCCTGCTTTTATGGCCGTTTTGTTAACTAAACTAACCTTACAAGGACCAATGCGGGTTATAGGATTAGAGAATAAAATCAGGCTTCCAAAATAAATTTTTCTTACTAAGAGTAGCACCCATACCCACCAACTTAGGAAATTGGTTGTGTCTCAAAACGAAAAAAGTGAGCTGAATTCTCATAAATAACTGTAGAGATATAAAATTTTCATTTTAGGGGGTATTTTGTTTTGTTAGCTTGATAGCGATGTGGCGGGACCCCTTATAATAAGAAAAAGAGTCGAGTCTCCTTTAGGCTATGTTTATTACAACTAGTTTGCGGTTTAATATTCAACATAAAAATTCTTTTATGGTATACTTTTAAAGAGAACGTAACAGTGACAAGTCTCTTCTATTTATCAGTACCTTGTCACTGATTTTTTCTCTTGTGTCTACTTCTTGCATCTTGAAAGAGCCATAATTTCAGCCATTGGGGATTATGGCTCTTTTTCTTTCATAATATATAATACTGTTGAAGGAACGTTCCTCAAACTTTACAATTAATTATTTTTTTCATTTTCTTTTTACGCTCAGCTTCCAGTTGCTCTAAAAATCCTAAAGGTCCTAATAACGTAGCAAAGGTAGCTGCTTCAGAAAGAAAGCAGTTTAATCAATTAATCGTGTTAAGAATCCACTGAAAAGGATATTATTAAACTTTTCTTTATTTTTTGATACAAGTATTTTACATTGTATTTCGTATATATATCAAATTAAATTGATATGCCGTGTAATTTAAATATCGTCACCTAAGTTTGAATATTCGTATCTAATACTTTTCGATACTCTTTTGAGGTCATTACACCAAGATACATGCTACTTCCCTTCTGAATACTGATTAGGAAGTACTTTACCAAGACTAGATTTATGTTATCGAATGAAACTTTGATTTTGCAGCTCGTTCATACTTCATTCTTTGTTGTAGTTGTCAGAAACGTTCGGGTTTAAGGAGTCTAAGTATGTTTGCAAACTTACACGTTCTTGTAAAATATAATACGCTCATCTTGATCTATCTCTCCCTCCTCTTCCTAGCTGATAGCTATACCTATCTCATTTACACAGTTATACAAGATTTTTCTTCTAGTGGCATGTAATCCGCCTCTTTTAGCTCATTAAAAGGACTTAATTGTACACTGTATATCGTATCTCCCGCTGCTTTCATTCCCGAGAAAAAATAAATTTCTCCTTCTATTTCGTAGGCAGGACGTATGATTAGTCCTTTTTGACTTTCATATTGGACATGGCCAATTTCAACGATTCCTTCATTTAACAAGGCATCTCGAGCATTTGTATAGTCATTTCGAAAATCGGTATGAATTGTTTTATAAGACATTGTATCCCTCCAGCGTTTGATGAGTTGCTTTTAGCTATGTACATCCAGGTGTCTGGCATCTATTTTGAATGACATGTACGTTTAAATTCGATGTAGGAAAACATAATTCCTAGTTTGTTCTTGTTCTTTTATGGAAAAGTAACATTTGTCATGTTGTGTTTATAGAGTCCAAAAAGAGTAGCACCCTTTTCAGGTACTACTCTATCTTTACGCAATTGTATATATGGCTTAATATCCAAGTATGCCGACAATTTGAGTTGCTTTGTTATTACGAATTGAATAATAAATTTCTAAGCCTTTACGTTCAGCTTTTAGTACTTTACCCTTCATTTTCGATAAATGTTGTGAAACAGATGATTGGGGTATCTCTAAAATTTTTGTTAGCTGCGAAACATTAAAAGTATTATGTTTGCTTAGCTCGTTTACAATACGTAAACGAATTGGATGCGCCATTATTTTTAAAATTTCAACATCTTCTTCAGTAATATTAATTTTTTTTGATTCCAGTACTGTGCTTGTCATAGCTATTCTCCTTTATT
>NZ_JBNLYC010000239.1:0-5132 GCF_050172015.1 Bacillus sp. GMa5/1
TCCCGTTCCGCCTCCTGGGTTTCCTCCGGTTCCGTTATCTTTCCCCGTTCCGCCTCCTGGGTTTCCTCCGGTTCCGTTGTCTGTTCCCGTTCCGCCTCCTGGGTTTCCTCCGGTTCCGTTATCTTTCCCCGTTCCGCCTCCTAGGTTTCCTCCAGTTCCGTTATCTTTCCCTGTTGTGTTTTCCATTTTTTTAATAATAGGGTTTTTAGCACTGTGTACTAACGGCATTATGCCATACTGTGATTTATGAACCACATTTTCCACCTTGCTATTTTCCGTTTGTGTTCCTTTATCTTCTTTGTTAGGTTTTTCTTTTTCAGGACTAGTTTCTTTTTTATGAGTCCCACTCAATTCCCACTGCCACATTACAGGAGAGAAAACATCTATATTGATGTTTGGATCTTTTAACTTCACATGCAGATCAATCTTTATATCCCCTTCATTACGAGGAGCTATTGTAATTTCTCCTGCTTCGCTTTGAAGAAAATCACTTGTACGATCCACATCATCAATATATAAAGCTTCTGTACTTCCATCTAGTTTAAATTCTTCTGGAATCTTTATCTTCAAAATTTGCGGAGATTCCATTTTAATTACTTTCGCAGTATCACTAAATGTAATTCCCTCTGTATAAAGTCTATCCTTTACTTCTTTAATAGCGTTTCCTAAAGATATTTTATTTACAGGATCATAATAAAAATTATTTTCTTTATTATATTTTTTTGTAAATTGAATTACATTTTGCAGTTGTAATTTCGTCGCATCTGGTAAATCGCTTTGACCGATTTCTTCCATGTTTAAACTAGGTAATTTCGCAATTAAATTCTCGATTTGTTTCTTTATTCGAGCATCTGGTTGTTTCATTAATGTATTTATGAAGATTTCTTGCTTTCCATCATTCGACATAGATTGCTTTAACTTCTTAATTACCGTCTCTTGAATATCACTTTCTAACTTTCCTGCAAGTTCTGTATCATATTCAGATACTTGTTTTTTTACATCTGCTAAATATTTTTGAATCGCTGCAGCATCAGTTAAAATATTCGGTTCTTTCTCTGAAAACGTAAATTGATTTGAAATAATTTTATTAGCGGATTCCAATGCACTTAATTGTTTTAAAGCATCGCCTGTATTCATATCATTCATATATTGATTGAATTGATTTATGAAATTATTCGCTAACAAATTGTTATCAGTTTGCATTTTTTGAAAGTTATTAAAACCATCTAAGTACGTACTGTTTGATTTATTCCCTTCATCTAACGCTTGACCGAAACCTTTTAAAACATCCTGAAATCCTTTGAAACTATTAACAGAAACACCTGTATAATCTTGTACTGTTTTAAATTGATTTGTGTAATTTGCTAACGGACTATGTATATCTTTTTTATACATAGTTGTTTGAACGTTTCCTTTTTCAATTATTTTACCTATATTATCTTGTGCACCTTGTAGCTTACCGATAATACTCGCAAAATAAACGTCGATTATTTGCTTATTGAAATCTTCTAAAATAACAGAAGCTGTATTTTCTGCCTCAGCTTTCAAATCCTTATTCCCAGTTGCATTTACTTTGTAGTTTAACGTTAATTTCTCTGGAATCTCTGAATCAATCGCAACTGCCTTCCTAGAAAAATCATTTGGAATAACAATCATCATATTGTAATTATTATTTTTCAATCCATTTTCTGCTACCCCGCGACTAACTACGTACCATTCTTGTTTCGTATTTTTATTTACATTTTTAACAAATTGATCTCCAAATGCTATTTTATTGCCCTCAAATACAGTGCCCTGATCTTCATTTACCAACGCAACTGTCATTTTTGGTGTAGTATTCTCATTAGCTTTCTTAACATTTTGATTTAATGCTAAATAGGAGACCCCTGTTGATAGTACAAGAGCTAAAATAATAAACAACAAGATGCTCCATTTGAACTTTTTCACTACTTATCACTCCTGCGACTGCGAGTCTATCTGATGAAAGACTTCGTATCTTACTCTAGTTTTAAAGTAATTTAGCCATACAACGTATGGTTGCATGGCTAAATTATATATTTCTTTTTATCTGTCTTATTGTAGACCGAAATTACGAGAAAGATCTTCGTCATGTCTAGCAACAGCTTCTGCAGTTTTATTAAGCTGCATATTAATTTCTTGTAATAGCTGTGCGAAGTTTTGTACTTTTGGCTTTAATTGATTGAACTGTTGGTCAAAACCTTCGAAAGCACGACCTTCCCATTCTCCTCTTAATTCATTTTGTAAGTTTTGTAGTTGACGTAAAATGTCCTCAATTTGATTTGCACCTTGTCCATATCGAGTCGCTTTCGATTTAAGCTCCTCTGGTGACATACGAATTTGTCCTGCCATTATTAAATCCCCCTTAAAATTAAAAAATAGTAAAATTAACCAATAATCAATTCTACAAATTGATTATATCAATAATTTAAAAATTTCTAAACAAAAAAATGATATTTTTCCAAAATTTCTCTTTTACTATAATAACGATATATTGTATAATACTAATTTATTTGTTTTTTAAGCACACTCTATAAATCGACTATAAAATAAAGGCAAACCATCTATTTTATACTTTATCGCTTTAAATTCCAGCGATAAAGTAGCCACTAAATCATTATTTTCTCTTCTCTCATTCAGACTATTCTACTCACTTCAAAGTCATAATTACCTGCCTTTCAACAAACCCAAACTCTTCGTACATCTCTTTTGCAAAATTCCCAGCAAATACATTCAACCGAATTTCTGAATACTTCTCCTTTAATTCCTTAATACCAGCTTCCATCAGTTCTCGCGATAATCCTCTCCCGCGATATTCTGGGAAAACGTACAATTCATATATAAATCCAAGTTTTTCACGAGAAAAATAGTCTGTATTTTCCCCTATTAATATCCATCCCATTACTTTATTTTTTTCTTTAATAATTAAATAGCATGCTCCTTTTTCTACAATCGGCTTTGTAATCTCAATTGCTTTCTCGGTACTTAATTGACAATTCCCTCTCGTCCCTTCAAAAAGCGATTGAGCCGAATATTTTAATATTTCATTGGTATCTTCTTGATTCGCCTTAACAATCATTTTTCACAACTCCCCTTGAATAATAGGCATTACTATCGCTTGTTCAAGATTCTCCGCTTCCATAACAATTGCTGTTAATCCGTGTTCTGTACTTGTTTCATGGAGCTCTCCCTTTTCCCAAAACACAGCTTGTCCCGCCTCTATATTTATCTTTTCTTTATTTACCCCACATACATATCCTGCTCCTTTCACAATAAGAAGCAGTTGAGATACAACTGCTTCATGATTACCGATGATTCCATTCTCGTGTAAATGCATAGCACCGATATGTATATTCCCTCGATGGTTTACTATTTTCGACATGATGAAATTAGATTGAAATACTGATAGGTGCTTTCCTACTTTTTCACTAAAATCAAAAATTTTCATTACTAGTTCTCCTTATACGTATAAAACCATCCTTACTGTCTGCATCATATGTCCTTCAAAGTCTTCTTCAAATTGCTCTAATTCAGCAAAACCTTTCGCTTCATAAAAGCGTTTTCCTTTTTCATTTGCAGCTTCTACATGTATGTACAACTTCCGTATCCCATTTAATGCTTTAATTCCTTTTTGTAATAAAGCACTTCCGATCCCTTTTCCTTGCTGATCTGGCAACAAATAAATCGCACCTAATTCCGCTTCGTTTTGTAGTCTAACAGGTGAAAAGTTCGCAAACCCTATTACTTCACCCTCTTCTTCCGCAACGAATAAATGTGTATTTTTAAGACGATATTTCATTTTTTCATCAGAATATGCCTCGTCTAAAAAACTATCTTGAATTTCTCTCGGAATAATGCCTTCATATGTATCATGCCAAGCTATTTTTGCTACTGATTGTACAGCATGAATGTCTTCTTGCTTCATTTCTCTAATTATATATGTCATCTCGATGTCTCCATTCTCTTTAAATTATATTCTGCTAATATACTAGAAGAAACGGCAAAACCATTTTCATAATTCACCTTAATTAATTTTAATTTCTCAATTGAAGCTGTTGCAAAATCAAACTTTCCATAAATATATTCCATTACACTTAAAAACTGCTTTGTATGTAATCTATTTGCAATTGTACAATGCGGAACCCATTTTCCCGGTACGTAATATGAATTTGGGTTGTCATGAAAAGTTTTAAAATAATCATGATAAGAATAATGAAGTTTTAACAATTCATCGGTAACGGTCGGCGCTAGAAAGACCGTTCCATTAGTAGGAAAAATTCCAACAGAAGGAAAAGTTACTGCGTCCATATTTTCTTGAATAGCTACAAACTCCCCTAGTTTCTCAGTATACAAATGAACATCTAACTCATTATAATCCGCAATCGTTATATGAGGTTCTACTCCAGCTAGTTGATTTGTTCCAATTACATTTGTTAATTCATTTTGCAGTTCTGTAATTTTATTAGTAAACACACGATCAAATGTAGCAATAATAGCGTACAATCTTTCTCACCCCTTCGTTACACATAGCACTTCCCATTCTTCACGAATCATGCCCATTCGAATAGAATCATAGTATGTTCCGTTATAATAACGACACTTTCGCATTCTACCTTCTAAGCTCATTCCTATTTTCTCCGCTACTTTCATCATTCGTTCATTACCAGACCAAGTCGTGAGCCCTACTCTACCAATTTCCATCTTTTCAAATAATAAATCTCGATATAACGTTAACGCTTCTGTACCGTAGCCACCATTCCAGTAAGTTGGATTATAAATAACAATTCCCATCTCCAACCAACGCGTCGGTTTATGCTCCCAATAAAATCCGACCGTCCCTATAATTTGACCGTTATTTTCTATAATTAAATTTGACAGTGGTTCTTCTTGCAAACGAGGTTGCATCTTCTCTTTATAGGAAGAGTATTCTTGCATTGAAAACGGAAAATACGGTGCATCCCATTTTTTCCATTCTGGATTTTCTTCTTTAAACACGAGATTCCATAATGTTTTTATATCTGATTCTTCTATTGTACGAATTGTAACTTTCTTCCCCATTAATACAACGTTTTGCATAATTCCCTCCTGCATTCCTCTTTATTTCATATATAATT
>NZ_JBNLYC010000240.1:0-5132 GCF_050172015.1 Bacillus sp. GMa5/1
TTTTTATTTCAATTACTTTTTCCAATTTCGCTAGTTCCATGTCGTTTTACATCTCTCCAAAAATAAAATGTATGTATTTCAGTATAGCCTACTTACATAATTAGTAAAAGTAAAATACGCATGTAAAATCTTACATATTTGAAAAAATAATATACTACTAACAAAAAAAGAAACTAGATTAAGCTTTCTTTTACAGATTATTGACGTTCATTAAGAATGAATAATTTTTCTAATGTTATATCTTTATAATTTGGAGCTCTCTTTATATGATTAAAATAACTGGCAATTGCAGCTGCTCCAAAATGCGCATGCCAAATATCATTTGTTTCTTTTTTACATTGAGAAATAATTGAAAGGCCGCCTTTTAAAATACTTTTGTTTTCCATTTTCTTTCTCCTCTAGTTAAAATCACTATATTTTCATCCTAAAGATGGTGTCAGTACAAATAAAATGTGATTCGATTCATCACTTTTATTCAAAAATCGATGCTTCACATTTGGTGGAATACGTACAACATCGCCTTCTTCTAAAAAATATTCTTTTCCCTCCAATTCTACGTACACTTCCCCTTTCATAATAACAGCAATCTCTTCCTTATCTTCATGGGAATAATGACTTTCTGTTGTGTTTGCTTGTTTATTTAAATCCATCATTAACATTTCAATACGTGCTTTCATAAAATCAGGTGTTAATACATCATATACAATGTGATCATTGTTTTCCCGATATACTTTTTTTCGATCTTTTTTCTTAGAAATGAGCGAATCTGTATCGATATCATTAATAAAAAGTGTAAACAGCGGTACATTTAATGCTTTTGCAATTAACTCCAAAACATTTAAAGAAGGATTAGCATGTCCTCTTTCAATTTGGCTAATTAGTGATGTACTAATCCCTGCATAATCAGCAAATTCACGAATTGTCATATTATTTTTCTTACGATAACTTAATACCGTTTGTCCAAGCCTATCATGTATCATAGTAAAACTTCCTTTCGTCCATCATAATGCATATTTCATTGTCTTTGTGCTGACATACTAAACAAAGGCAAATAATCCTTTCCTATTATCTCCGGGACTTATATACTTACCTTTGTACATTATATCGCATTAAGTTTATTATAATAAACAATCTATCGGAGGGACAAACTTTGAAATCACCTATTCTTTCATATTTCATCTTATTTTTTGGTGTATTCGCCTTATCAACTTCAGCAATTTTTGTAAAATTGGCAGATGCTCCTGCGACAATCATTGCTTTTTACCGATTATTCTTTGCCACACTGATCCTGTTACCGTTATTACTATTTAATAAAAATAGTCGAAATGAGCTAAAAACTTTAACGAAAAAACAATGGACATTCGGATTCACATCTGGGCTATTTTTAGCTGCACATTATGTACTATGGTTTGAATCATTACAATATACTTCTGTAGCAAGCTCTACAGTTATCGTAACGTTACAACCTTTGTTCTCAATGATTGGTGGTTATTTTTTATTTAAGGAGAGATTTACGAAAGAAGCGCTTATTGGTTGCCTCATCGCTATTTCAGGTAGTATCATCATTGGCTGGCAAGATTTCAAAATTAGTGGAGAAGCTTTATATGGAGATATTTTAGCATTTATCGCTGCCGGTATCATTACTGCTTATTTTTTCATTAGCCAACACGTTCGTAAAGATTTGTCACTTATACCATATTCGGTAATTAGTTATGGAAGTAGTGCTGGCTTTCTTAGCATATTTGCTTTCATGCAACAAGAATCTTTCATCCATTACTCTACACAAACTTGGTTGTGCTTTATTGGATTAGCTTTCATTGCTACAATTTTAGGACAAACCATTTTTAATTGGTTATTAAAATGGATGAGTGCTACTGTAATTTCAATGAGTATTTTAGGTGAAACAATTGGCACTTGTATGCTAGCGTACTTTATATTACATGAGACTATTTCTTTACAACAAGGACTAGGAATTACCGTTATTTTTATTGGTTTAGTATTATTTTTATTACAGCCAAATTCTAATGAAAAAGCATGACAGTATACTGTCATGCTTTTAACTATTCATTATGTACAATTAAACCATTCGGTCTAAAACGACTCATCATAATTTCATTAATAAACTTTCCGTGAGCTTTCAAATTCCCTATCTTTACTCCCTCTTCTAAAAATCCAAATTTTTCATATAAAGCTTTTGCTTTTGGATTCGTTTCTAACACACCTAGTTCTACTCTCTCTAACATTAACCAATTATCAGCCAGATCAAGCATCTTCATAAGAAGTGCTTTCCCAATTCCTTTATTATGATATTCACTGTCTACCCCAATGAATAAATCGCCTGAATGAGATCTTCGGCCCGGACTTTGTGTTAAACCTACAAATCCAACAACTTCTCCATCATATTCTGCAACAAATTCAAATTGATTTGGTGCTAAATTTCGAATTCTATTTTCCATAGCTTCTACACGCATGCTAGGTAAGAAAACCATATACGGTAAAACGTCATCCTGTATACATATACGATGAATTGCTCTAGCATCTTGTATTTCTACTGCTCTAACGTTGATCCCCATCTTTCTCTCCTCCATATAAATAACAATATATTTGTTTGTGTGTATTCTAGAAACGTGTATGAATGACCTTCTCACTCGTATTTCTTTATGTCATTTTTACATAATTATTTCGATATAATACTTAATTTCCAAAAAGATTAACAACTATATGGATTTGGTTAGCTTTTCGCCTCGTTATATAAATTAAGCAAATTTTCAATTGGAATACCATTTAGTTTCATGCCGACTATATTACAATTTTCTATTTCAATATTTTTCAGATTACTATTACTTATAGTGCTGCCTTCCAAATCACATTTATCGAATACAATAGGTTCCTTCTCATCTCCGAGACTTGTATTTTTAAATTGCACTCCACCTAAAGTCACCAAATTAAATTTACTGCCAGAAAGATTTAAATCTGCATATGATGACCATCTAAAATTTATATTTCTAAACTTTGATTGACTTACATTACAATTACTCATATTCATATTTATTATATTGCTACCAACAAATGAACTGTTTTTTAAATTCACTTGATAATACCCTGTATTCGCTAAATTACAGTTTTCGTATTGACTATTTTTCATATCTTTATTTGTAACTACACTCGCTTTGTTTGAGCTTGTTTTTATTCTTTTCACGTAACAATACTCATCTTCCGATTCAAAAATCATTTGGTAGCCCATCTTTTTATAAAAGTGATGATTATTAATTTGTCTACTAGATGTTTCGAGATCCCAAATCTTTATGTTTGGATATTCCTTTTCTATTAATTTCATAACATGTGATCCAATTCCTTTTCCTTGATAAACAGGATCTACAAAAATACGATCAATTCGACCGTACGACTTACCAGAAATCGTAACTATTATCCCTCCAATTATTTCTTTATCCATTACAACTTTGAAAGAATCCAATTCTTCAATGGAATATTCCATCATTTCAACTGAAGAATACCCTGGCGGTTGAATGTTATAATCAATGACATCATCTTGGCCGTATAGCCATTGTTTTGCTTCTGCATCAAATGTTCTTTTCATTATTTCTGTTAATTTCTCAGCATCTAAAATTGTAGCTTTTTCTATAGATATTCTCGTCATTTTCGTTTTCCCCTTCATTATTACAAACCAACCATTTTTGTGAATGCCATAATTATCAATTCACTTTTGTTTTTAATGCTTTTCCCATTATTACATATGGAACATCATTTGTACTTGGATGAAATGGCTCCAATATATTTATCCAATCTAATCTTTCATATAACGAACGTGCTTTTTCATTGTTTATTTGTGTTGTCAAAACACTTGTTCTATTTGGAATCCCTTCTAGTAATTCATTATGTAATTTCGTTCCAAGACCTTCATTTTGATATTGTGGGTGGACTGCTAACTCTACAAATTCAAAACAATCTTGTAACCATTCGTCTACTTGCTCTAGATGTAACGCTTCTCTCATTAATTGATTATAGTACTGTCCCTCCATTGAGCGATAACCATAAGTAAAGCCAACTACTTCATTTTCATCATTTATTGCTACTATACCTTTAAAACCTGTATATTCTATATGCCTATTCATTCGCTCGATTATTTCATTGAAATTTATTTTCTCAAATACTTTACAATACAATTTTGCCATATCCCCAATTAAGATTTCATCTTTTTCAATGCTTACGAATTTCACTTTATCCCCCCCTGTTAAACATTTACATACTTAAAATTTTAAAAACAAAGAAAATTAATACTAATCACTCTCTTTACTATTAAACTACAAATCACCCTATATTTTCCACAATTACTTAGTATTAATGAATAAAAGAAGAGACCATGTAATATCAACATGGTCTCTTCTTTTATTCATTTTCAATTTTATTCCGCTATTTGCCGGGCAGTAAGACCCCCATCTCAAAATTCAGCGAAAGCAAAGAAGTTAGGTGGGAGTTGGGCTAATAATCAGCGGGGCTGACACCCCACTGATTAAAGTTTCACTTTATATAATTAAAAATTAGATATTACTTAAGCCAATCGTTGCAAGTGTTACTTAACTGCTGTAAATCTTCTATAAATTGACTCGCATCATATCCATCACAAACCGAATGATGTACTTGCAATGAAACTGGTAGCATAACCTTATTTCCTTCGTTAAAATATTTCCCACAAGTTATAATTGGCAATAGAAAATTTTCATCATTATTAATATTAAGATTAAATCCAGTAAAACTAGTCCAAGGTATGCTAGAAATCGGAAATACATTAGGAGGAATATTTTCTTTCGTGAAAAGACCATGAACACTAGCATAGCATCTCATATCGTCTTCATAATTTTTATAGAAGGTACGGAAATCACTTGAATAATCCGTCCATATACTTGAAAAAGACTTATCATCTTTATGAAAGATTGTATAACTCGGTATCATTTCCTCCCAATAGCCTAAAACTCCTTCATCGTTAAAACATGTTCGAAATTTTTTATGATTATTTACTACTCTAGAAATTAAATATATAAAAACGGGATAAAATTTTATTCCCTTTTGATATACTTCCTCTAATAACATCGTGATATCAACATTAACAGTCA
>NZ_JBNLYC010000241.1:0-5099 GCF_050172015.1 Bacillus sp. GMa5/1
TTATATCAAGTAATGGTAGCGGAGCAATTAATTGAAGCGAAACAATTAAAAGAAAAAATAGAGAAACAGATTAATAAAATTGAAGCTGATCAAAATCTATCGCTTTACTACTCCCTACTAAACTTTAAATATAAGGTCCTAACCGATTGGACAAACATTAAGTATGATACTTTTAGTCAAATTGTTCGTTTAGACAATCCAATAACTGAAGACTTTATTACTTATTATTATCACTTTTTTAAAGCTGAACATGCTACCATTATTGGAAATTATGATGAAGCAAAAAAAGAATACGAAAAAGCTGAATCCCTTTTAAAACATGTACCAGGTGAACTAGAAGAAGCTGAATATAAATATAAATTTGCTATATTTAATCACCATACAAACAAACCACTTACAGCAATCAATTATGCAAATCAAGCGAAAGAGATTTTCTCAAAATATCCACGTTATGAAATTAAAATAGCTCTATGCGAAAACATTTTAGGCTCATGTTCTGTTTATTTAAAACAATTCGAACAAGCCGAAGAGAACTATAATTCAGCAATCAATATTTTACAAAAGCTGAAAGACGATACACTAATCTTAAAAGTTCGAAATAACTTAGGTTGGCTCTACTCTTCTCAAAATCTATCAACCCTTGCTATTAGACATCTTACAATAGTTACAAACAAATTACCTAAACACCTAAAAGCCAATTTTCTACAAGCCAAAGAACATTTTAGTTTAAATGAAAAAGAACTTGCAAACGATTGGGTTCAAAAAGGCTTAGAAATTTGTAATGAATTAAATAATCAAGAATATAAACACCATTTCACTATCTTAAAAACACAACACACTGGTATTCTAGACGACTTAGAAAACGCAATCATTGCAGGCACCACATATTTTAACAGTAAAGAATTATACGATTATGCACAAGAATATTACGAATTATTAGCAGTAGAATTTCATAAAGTGAATAAAATAGAGAAATCTCAAAAATATTTTTTCAAAACTTACGAAGCAAAACAAAAATTATTAACTAAGGAGGCACTAAGATAATGAAAAAGATTAGTTTAGCTATTTTAACCTTTACATGCATACTTGCTTTTGGCTTTAATAATTTCACTGAAAATCAACAAGCAAAACAACTTCCAAAATGGGATACAGATAAACAAGAAACACATGCAGACCTGTAGAAACCTAAAAACCCCTAATAAAGGGGTTTTTAGGTTTCTACAATATAATGATTTAGCATATGATGAAGAAATACGCTTATAAAAGATATCCATACACAGATACTCTCTGTACATGGATATCTTTTATTTTTTCGGCACCAACAAAATCCCTAAACTAATAATACAAAAGCTCATTATTTGCTGTGCTGATAGACCAAACTGTACCGAATTTTGTTCACTAACAAGCGAAATAATAATTTGAGCAAACCCCTCAACAATTAGAAAAATACTTATATTCTTTCCATTTCCGAGCCTTTCATTTTTCATCCATAACAAACCCATTATACAAAGGTTGAGGATAATCTCATATACAAAAATAGGATGATACAAAAATTTAGATTCGTATATATTCATTCCCCATGGTAGTGTCGTTTGTACACCTACTTCATGATGTAATAGAAAATAAAAGATAATGCACACACACAATCCAAAAGGGAGTACATCAAGTAAAATGCGAAGCGAAAATTGTTCCTTTTTACTTTTCCAAACAATGTATACACTAGCAATTACGCATCCTACTACAATATGTTGCATACTTCCTATAGCTAATAATGCTTGCAATGGCGATTTAAAAGCCCATACAGGATTTAAAATTGCTGGTGCAAACTTCCATACAAATACGATGATAATAAACGCATTTGTTACGGCATCCATCATTTTTTCATATGATGCATTTTGATGCCTCATCTTTCGTTTCATCAACATAAATCCAAATAGACTTCCAATTATAAGAGATACGGGTTGTAATCTCACGATCCACTCCATCATCACGAAATCCCCTTTTAGCTCTCAATCAATTTCTTAAATTTCTTTTCTAATTGATCTGGTGGTAATACACCTCGCACATGATCTACTATAATTCCATCTTTATTAACAAAAAATGTCGTCGGTAAAGAGAATACTTTATAATCTAGTCCAGCTACTCCGTCCATATCTAATAGAACAGGAAACTCAAACCCATAGCGATTAGCAAATGCGCTTGCTTCTTGTACTGGGTCACTAACAGTTGCATTCACCGCAAAAATTTCAACATCCTTTTTATATTTATCATACATATGAACTAAGTCAGGTGCCTCCATTTCACACGGCCCACACCATGATGCCCAAAAATTAATAATATATGGTTTTCCCTTGGCATCATTTAACGACTGCAACTTTCCGTCTAATCCTTTTAATGTGATGCCAGGTGCTTTAAAACCTACTTGTGGTAATACTTCTTTCTCTTGTAACTCTGCTTGTTTCGCTTTTCTTTCCTTTTCTTCTTTCTTTGAATTATAAAAGTTAACCCCCGCCCAAACGAGAGCACCTACTAGTATAATAGCAATTAGTTTCTTCACTTTCCTTCCTCCTCATTTTTAAAAACCTGTAAATCCACCGAATAGACGAATAAAGAATGCTGTAATTTTCGTCATTTGATTTGTATACAATAAAATACCTGTTACAATCATCATTCCACCGCCAATTTTCATCATGACATTGGCATATGTAACAATCCATTTTACCTTCCCAATAAAGAATGCCATCACGAAAAATGGAATCGCAAACCCAAGAGTATACGCTGTAATATAAAGAAGTGCCCCTTCAGGATTCGTCGCGCCAAGCATGAGTACAGCTGAAAATATCGGTCCAACACATGGCGTCCAACCCGCTGCATATGTCATACCGACTAAAATCGAGCGAATATATCCAGTCGATTTACTTCTATACTGCACCTTTTTCTCTGCCATAAGCCACTTAGGCTGAAACAAGCCCGTCATAAATAGCCCCATTAAAACAATAAAAATCCCACCAATTTGTTGAATCAATTTTTGGTTAGATGAAAATGTTATTCCAATCCAGCTTACCGATAAACCTAACGCGTAAAATATAACCGAAAATCCGATCATAAAAAATACTGTATGTATAATCGCTGATTTTTGCATAATCCCACGATTTTCTTTTAAATCTTGAATAGACACACCTGTAATATAAGATAAATAAGATGGATATAGCGGTAAAGAGCACGGTGATATAAATGACAATACTCCCGCCCCAGCCACAAGCCAAATTGTTAAATCTGCTGCATTCATTTTATTCCCCCTAAAACACTACAATGAGTAGTGTTTATTCTTAAAAAAAGAGGCTATATGCACTCTCCGACAATAAGTACAATCGACACACAGAATAACCCTACTGTTACATATACCGAGTTCGTATGTAACGGAATAGTAAGCTTAGCAACCTTTTCATTTAACACTTGCTCGATTCGTAAATTTATTGCTGTTTTTGCAAATGAAGCTGTAACACATCGATTTTCCATTGTCTTTATTTTAATTAATTTTAATAACGCGCTACCTAACTCAAATGAAGATTCCATTTTTTGCATCGCATATTTATCTGCTGCTAACTCTTGATACGTATGATATCGTTGTAACAATTCTTTTAATATCGGGATGTACATCATTCCTTCTGCTAATAACGTAAAACAAAATAATTTTAGCGGATCCCAATTATTTTGATGATATTCTTCATGGAAAATAATCGCATCAATCTCTTCATCTGAAAACGTCTGAAGCAAACCTTCCGACATGACAACTTTCGGACGGAATAATCCAATTGTAAACGCTGCAACTTCCACAGTCGGCAGTATATATATTTGTTTCCCTTTTCTAATAAGTGGGATAAGTACTTTTTGTACTTTTTTACTATAGAAAAATTGCCGCCAAATTCTTTTACACACAATCAATACAGTAATTAATAATAACCCCGCTACTATAATACGAACCATTGATAGTTCTTTCATATGTTTTTCTAACTGAAACAAGCAAAACTTTGAAAGGAAGAATGCCTTATTTTGAAAGAGAAATGGATATGTAACATAATACAATAACAAGCTGAAAAAGAGGGTACTAACAATGAGCGCTAACAATACGATTTTACGCATTTGCCATTTCATTTCATCGATCCTCTTTTTTTAACTGATTCAATTTGTCTTCTAATTTTTTTATTAAATTCGGATCAGCCTGCTCTAACTCATCTATCATATGTGTTATAACTAAATCTCCAAATTCCCCCACTAATTCCTGTGTCATTTTCTTCGTTTGATTGGATAAGAATTCTTCTTTCGTTTGTATAGCACGATATATGCCACTTCTTTTTACAGTCTGTTTTTCTAAGTGTAATTTCTCTACTAACCTGTTCATAACTGTCATAACAGTATTAAAATTCACAGGCGATTCTTCACTTAATTTCTGCTGGACTTCTTTAATAGTAATACCTTCAGTAGACCAAATAATCTCCATAATCTTCGCTTCAAGCGGTCCAAAGAAATGATTTAACCCGTGCTCATTTAACTTATAGTTTTGAGTAAACATTGTACAACTCCTTTCACACTACGGATTGTAGTATAAATTAAATGAAAGGTCAAACGTAAATGATATATATGAAAATTAACTACCCATAAATACATAGGCTATTCCATTCATTTTAAACCTAATTTTTCTCCAAATGTATCAAAAAGATACTGCTCTAATATTTGTACACTAAACTTTTCATTACGTCCAAGTGCAAATAATTCCCGATTCTTCGCTACGATAGTATCTAACGGAATAACTACATTATCCACTATTTTTGTAATTTCAATTATATTACTTTTCACATTTACTTCTGTTTTAAATTCAACGTTTTCTAACACTATATGTGAACGTCTTCCTGATGCAAAAAAAGTAAAATTAGGATTTTTAACAACGCCAATTTCAGTCTCTAACGCATATAAATAGTGAAAAATTACATCTCTATGTCCATCTTTTATTATTTTATTATTTTTTCATCCTTCTCATCGTCTAAGTATTCTTTCAGCTTCGTTGTAAATTCAAATCGAAAATCCACTTTTTTCACGCT
>NZ_JBNLYC010000242.1:0-5090 GCF_050172015.1 Bacillus sp. GMa5/1
ATTATAAAGTGGTCTCCTTTTTTAAAGAAATAGTGCTCACCTTCTTTAATTAACTCACCTTCTCCCTGTATTACACTAACAAGAAGGAAGGCTTTTTGTTGTTCCAAACTAGCTGATCCATCTAACTCCCATTTTTCTACTGAAAAATACGGACATTTAATAAAATTAGTTATACTCAAATCATTTACTTTTTCATTTTTAAATGTTAACTGATTCGAAATACATGGAGTTTCTATTACATCAATACTGCTTTCAAGATGAAGATCACGTAAATTACCTTCTGAATCTCTTCTATCATAATCATACAATCTATAGGTTGTATCAGAGTTTTGCTGCGTTTCTAATATCAAAATCCCTTTACCAATTGCATGGACAGTTCCACTCGGCACATAGAAGAAATCTCCAGGTTTCACCTTCACACGATGTAACAGTTGGTTCCACTCTTTCTGTTCAATCATAGACATTAATTCTTCTTTTGTTTTCGCATGATGCCCATATATAATTTCTGCGTCTTTAGTGGAATCGATTACATACCAACATTCTGTTTTTCCTAGTTCTCCATCCTCATGCACGCTAGCATATTCATTATTAGGATGAACTTGAACAGATAGATCTTGATTGGCATCCAAAATTTTTGTAAGAAGAGGGAAACGCTCCCCCTCCATATTTCCAAATAAATCTCGATGGTTATCCCACAATTCACCCAAGGATAGCCCTTTATACTTTCCGTTCTTAACAATACTTTGTCCATGTTGATGCGCTGCAAAAGCCCAACACTCTCCAGTTTGATTTGATGGAATTTCATATCCAAAAGAAGTTAAATGTGTCCCACCCCAAATTCTTTCTTTAAAAACAGGTGCAAAAAATAATGGTTCAGTCATGATTTGAATCCTCCATTCTATGCAATTTCATCTAGTAGTTTGTATGCTTCTGCTTTTGTTTGAACAGATAATAACCGCTCTCTATAACTATCATCCATTAGTTTTCGAGAAAGCATTTGAAGGATTTTTAAATGTTCATTTCCTTCATTTCCTTTTGGTACCGCAATCATAAATATTAACTTTGCTTCCGTTCCATCAAGGCTGTTCCAATCTATACCCGATTGTTTAATTCCAAATACCACACTCGGTTTCCTAACGGCAGCTGATTTCCCATGTGGAATCGCAATATTTATACCAATACCTGTAGTACTTTCTTGCTCACGGTTCATAATAGCTTGTTTAAATTCTGTCACTGAATGTAATGCACCTACATGTTTTAATTTTTGAATCATTTCATCAATGATGTCATCTCTTGTTTCCCCTTTTAAATCCGTTTCAATTAATTCTAAACTTGTAATATCTGTTAATTTTTTAATTTCTACCCTATCTACTTGTTGGCCTCTTGCTTTAGTTTCTTGTTCCAGTTGTTCTAATTTTATTGTTGCTGATACTTCTTTTATTTTTTCATTTTCTTGTTTTTCTAACTTTGAAACGTCTTTTTTCAATACATTTACTACAACAGCTGTCACAATAGAGCCTACAATTACAGCTACAAAAAACATAAATACATTATCTACTGCCCCTAACACTGCAACAATTGGACCACCATGTGCTACTCTGTCTCCTACATGACCGATCATCGCAATCACAGCACCCGTCATCGAACCAGCCATTATACTTGGAATAACACGAAGTGGATCTTGTGCTGCAAAGGGAATCGCACCTTCCGTAATACCAAATAGCCCCATTGTAAATGATGCTTTACCCATTTCTCTCTCTGAATCTTGAAATTTCCCCTTACCTATGAAAGTAGCCAGTCCCATTCCAATTGGTGGTATACAAATTGCTGCAGCAATTGGACCCATAATTTCATAGTTTCCTTCTCCAATCATTGCTGAACCAAATAAGAATGCTACTTTATTGACTGGACCACCCATATCAAATGAAATCATTGCCCCTAAAATTAATGCTAAGAGAATTGAACTTGACCCTTGCATACCCGCTAACCAAGCTGTTAATGATACGAAAACTTGTGCAACAGGAGCGCCAATAATAAATACAAATGCTAAGCCTACAATAAGAGAAGTAAATACCGGAATAATAATAATCGGCATAATTGGTTGAATCGCTTTTGGAACTTTTAATTTTTTGATTCCTAACGCTATGTAACCAGCTAGAAAACCAGCGATAATTCCACCAAGAAAACCAGCACCACTTTCACTTCCGTAAAAGCTTCCTGTTGCTGCAATATATCCACCAATCATCCCAGGAACAAGTCCAGGTTTATCCGCTATACTATATGCAATATATCCAGCCAGTATTGGGACCATGAACGTAAATGATGCACCACCAATTTGTTCAATGGTTTTCCAAAAAGAACCCTCTGGAATGACTAAACCCCCAGGAGTTTTTTCTCCCCCAAGTGTTAACGCAATAGCAATTAATAATCCCCCGACTACGATAAATGGAACCATAAAAGATACACCATTCATTAAATGACGATATATAGGATTTTGCTTTCTTTCCTGATGGTTACTTTCTACTATTTTTGACTGTGAATGATAAATAGGTACATTCCCGCTGATTACTTTCTGAATTAATTCTTCTGGTTTACGAATACCATCTTGCACTCCGACAACCAACAATTTTTTTCCTATAAATCTATCTTTATTTACGACTCTATCTGCAGCTATAATAATGCCGTCTGCTTCGCGAATATCTTGTTCAGTCAACTCATTTTCTACACCTATTCCACCTTGGGTTTCAATTTTCATTTGGACTTCTAATTTATCCGCTGTTTTTTGCAAATTTTCAGCTGCCATATAAGTATGGGCAATCCCATTTGGACATGATGTAACCGCTAACAATTTCATTCTTAATCCTCCTTACACTTCTTACTGAGCGCCTACACTTACTATAAATCATTATTACGACGTCAAAAGTTTCATTTTTTACCGTAACTTCCGGAATAATATACCTTTTACCAAAGCAAACAACTGGTTATTTAATCCTCCACTTTTCGGTTAATTCGGTTAATTATGTAAAAAAGACAAAAATTTCATGACATTTGTTTCTTTCACAAGCTTTTGAATAAAGGATGGTTGCTCACTTATAAAGGATAGTTCCTGAAACAATTGTTTCGTTACCTCTTGTCCATCACTTTTAACTGCTAGCATAAATACAAGTGATACCTTCTCTGCTCCCCAATCAATTGGTTCCTTTAATGTAGCAATTGCAATTACTGATTCTTGAATAAATTTTGGGTTGCCATGGGGAATTGCAATTCCTGCCCCAATCGTTGTTGCTGACATTTTTTCTCTTATGATTGCATTTTCTGCATACTCTTTATCTACATACCCCTTACTATGCAAAGCATACGCTAACTTTTCAATTAGCTCATATGGGTGCTGTATATCCTGTTGTAAAAACACTAAAAATGGAGATGTATAATTGAACATAACTAAGTCTTTTTGTTCTTTATAACTTGGCTCATCATAATTTTGTATAAAGTCCCCTAGCTTCTTTTCTTCTGGCCCCTCTAATAATGGGGATACTACTATATGAGGAATGTTTAATCTTGAAAGACTAGTAGTTGAAATAACGAGATCCACATCACGATGTTTCATTATATAACTTTGTAAATCAGCTTTTGAAATACAGTCCATAACATGGATATGACGAAATTTACGCTCAATTTTTGTACGTAACAACTGCGACATGCCAATGCCCATATGGCAAACAATAATTACATTTTTAGATTTTTCCTGGTGATTTAACCGTTCAACAGATGCTTCAAAGTGTAGAGTAAGATAAGCCGCTTCTTCTTCTGGAATATATATATTTAGAGATTCATTTATCTCTTCTAATACTTGTATCAATACATTAAACACATAGGGATACATTCTCTTTATATCATGTAACATCGGATTAGAGACAGAAAGATCATAGCTTAAGCGATTCAAAGCGGTATATAGATGAATCGTTAACCCTTCAATTAAAATTTTGTCTTTACTGAAATCAATTTCATACAACTGCGACATACGTTTAACTAATTGCTGTATAACCATAGAAAGAATTGGATTACTTTCAGTAAGTGTGCTATCCTGCATTGGTTTATCTTGATAACGGATTTTCCCACCTAAAATATGAGCTGTTAAATACGTAACTTCTTCTTCTGTAAAATTAACTGAAAAAACACATTCCAACTGTTTTAAAAATTCCAATGTCCATATATATTCTTTTGTTTCTTTCAGTATTTTAATTTCCTTTTCAGCATTTAAAATAGGTTGTTTAAGTTTCATTCTCCGTACCATGAGCAATGTATGCACTAATAAACTTTCAAATGTATCATCTGTAAAAAACAATGCATTTCGTTTTTGTAACGCTTTCAATTCGTTCGTAACAAATTCAACCTCATGATATTGAAATTGTTCTTTAATAAATTGATTCGTAAGATCAGAATTACGAATCAAATCTGATAATCTAGCCAATGCTCTTCTTTTTTTCTTTTCATTTCCATCAATAATAAGTCCAACTCGCTGTTTTGAAACAATGGTTAAATCAAAATGACATAACCATTTTTCAATTCTATCTAGATCTTTTTTTATAGTAGTTCGACTTACAAAATGTTGGGATGCCATTTCCTGTGCAGTAACTGCCTTTACATTCATTAATAAGTTGTATGCAATTTGTAGAATTCTTTCTTCATCTGATTCATACTTTGTGCAATTATTAATACAATAAAGTTTATTAAACAAGTCCACCTTTTCATATTCCTCAATCTCTAAGTACACGCCTAATCCCGGTTTTCTAACAAGAATCGCACTTGAATAATTCGCAAGGTGCTCCTCAATTATTTTAAAATCATTACGAATTGTTTTTTCAGAGCAATTCACCTTATCGGCAAGGTCTTGTACTAATGAATAGTCGTTAGATTCAGATAATAGTAGAAATAAAATTTCTTTTTGTCTTGTATTCATAAATTTCACCTATCTCTTATATCTTTCCATGTTATAGGGGTGTTATTAGACTCTGTAGACTGGAAAGAAAAAGTAGGGTGTATTTGTGGGAATGATACATGTCTTGTAATTTCAAAATCACAATCAGATA
>NZ_JBNLYC010000243.1:0-5051 GCF_050172015.1 Bacillus sp. GMa5/1
TACATATGTGTTCCGTTCATTATTTATAATATTGACCACAATTTATGTAATTTTGCATAATGTTACATAAATTTCGTATTTTCTCTTTTTTCCGACAGAAATAGACAGTATACTTTGTACAAGCTTTCTATTTCAAAAATTATACGAGGTGAAATAATGAAAAACAAAAAGACATTAACTAAGGTAGCATTAACAACAGGATTAGCTTTAACAGCTGTGGCACCATATGGCGTAGGTCATGCAGAGGAAACAGATCAACTACAAGTCCAAATTCAAGAGGAATCGTTCCGTTCGGGTGAACTTACACAACCGTCACAAAAGGCACCAGAAAATGTAGTAAAGGATGCACTTAAGGAGAAAACAGAGCAAGCTCTGTCCCAAAAACAAGTCAATGGAGAAGCAGGAGTAGATTATAAAGTTCTTCAAAAACGTGGTTCGTATGATGGAACTACACTTGTGCGTATGCAACAAACATACGAAGGAAAAGAAGTATATGGACATCAATTAACTGCACACGTAGATAATAATGGTGTTATTAAAAGTGTTTCAGGTGATAGCGCACAAAATTTAAAACAAGAAGAATTGAAAAAACCTATTAATCTATCAAAAGATGAAGCAAAACAATTTATTTATACGAAGTACGGAAACGATCTCAAGTTTATTTCTGAGCCGGAAGTTAAAGAGGTTATTTTTGTTGATGAAAATAATGGACAAGCTAAAAATGCATACCAAGTTACCTTTGAAGCTGCAACACCAAACTATGTTTCTGGTACTTATTTAGTAAATGCACAAAATGGTGATATGTTAAAAAATATGGTACAAGAATCTAACTTAAAAGCCAGTGACAAACTAGTTGGAGCTTTAAAGAAAAGTAAACAAAGCAGTCTTACATCATTAACTGGAACAGGAAAAGATGATTTAGGTATTTCTCGTTCATTTGGTATCTCTAAACAAAGTAATGGCAAATATGCTCTTGCTGATTATACAAGAGGGCAAGGCATTGAAACATATGATGTGAATTACAGAGATATTACTAAAGAAGAAAGCTATTATCCTGGTACATTAGCGACTAGTACTTCGGCAACATTTAACGATCCGAAAGCAGTAAGTGCTCATTACTTAGCAACAAAAGTATTTGATTTTTATAAAGATAAATACAAGCGTAATAGCTTTGATAATAAAGGACAAAAAGTAGTTTCAGTTGTACACGCTTGGGATTCTGAAGAGACGAATGATCCGAAAAATTGGCAGAATGCATTAAGTGCTAATAATGGAAGTATGCTTGTATATGGCGATCCTATTGTTAAAGCATATGACGTAGCTGGACATGAATTTACACACGCTGTTACTTCTAGCGAATCTAATCTTGAATATTACGGAGAATCCGGTGCGATTAATGAGGCATTATCTGATATTATGGGAACATCTATTGAGAAATACGTAAATAATGGAAAATTCAACTGGACAATGGGAGAACAAACGGGATCTGTTTTCCGTGATATGGAAAACCCAGCTTCTGTTCCATCTTCACTTGGAGTACCTTATCCAGATGATTACAGTGAATTTAACGATTTTAATGGATGGGATCAAGGCGGTGTTCATTTTAATTCAAGTATTATTAATAAAGTTGCGTATCTCATTGCGAAAGGCGGAACTCATAACGGAGTAACTGTTAAAGGAATTGGTGAAGATAAAATGTTTGATATTTTCTATTATGCAAATACAGATGAGTTAAACATGACTTCTAATTTCAAAGAATTGAGATCAGCATGTATTCGAGTGGCAACTAATAAATATGGTGCGAATACAGCTGAAGTTCAAGCAGTTCAAAAAGCATTTGATGCAGCAAAAATTAAGTAATTTAGAAATATAGTTCTCATTCATATATTAATACATTATGAAAAACAGCTAATGTCATTTTAAGGATATTAGCTGTTTTTTTACGTAGCAATGTATTATTGAAAATAAACTGACTAAGCAATAATGAGGCGCTTTCTCTTTAAGAAGTAGTGACAAATCAATAAGGTTTAAAGTGTATAAAAACAGAAAATTAATAATATATTGACCTCTTGATAGAAAGTCTATAAAATGAAAGCGATAACAAACGATTGCTTTAAAATGATTTCCCTGATCTTTTAGTATTTACAAATATATGAAGGCATAAACAAATCTATTTTTTTAAGCGTTAATGCAAACGCTTTCGTATTAAAAGGTCATTGAAATACATACGTGAAAATAGCCAATATGGAGGTGAAGTTAAAGAGATTTCTAGATAAATTTAAGCAGTTTTATTCAGTGAAAGCATAATAAATCGTTAGTAATATTTGAAGAAAGGGTGTATGTGGTGCAAATTACAAAAAGATTAATTAACAAAACAGTTTTATTACTTACTTTAATCATTATGTTATCATCTGTTTTCTCTTTTCAGAGTGTGAAGGCAGTTTCAAATTCGAAAACAACTGAAATTATCATTCATTACAAAGAAAAGCTTGGAAATACAAAAGACTGGAATCTTTGGTTATGGGGAGAAAATGCAAATGGTACATCTTATGAATTTACTGGTGAAGATGAATTTGGAAAATACGCTAAGATAAAAATAGACGGTGACTATAATCGTGTAGGATTTATAGTTCGAACAAATGAATGGGAAAAAGATGGTGGGGATCGTTGGATTGAAAATATAAAGGACGGTCGTGCTGAAGTATGGATTCTTTCGGGTGATGAAAAAGTATATAACTCTAAGCCTTCATCGGATCTCTCAATTCAAAAAGCAACTATTGATAGTTTCAATGAAATTACTGTAACGACTAATGTCCCGTTTCATATTAAGGAAAAGAAAATTGAAATTGAAGGCATTAAAATTAAAAATATTACTCCTTATGATACAAACAGTGGAGATATTACTAATAAGGTTAAAATAATTACGGAACAGAAAATTGATTTAAAACAAACATACAAAGTTAAAATTGAAAACTTAGCTGATACGAATACTGAAATTGGTAAAGTCATTCGTAGCGAAGAATTTGATAATTTATTTTATTATGGTGGCAACGATTTAGGAAATACATATACTCCGCAACATACAAAGTTCCGTTTATGGGCTCCTACTGCAAGCGAAGCGAAGTTAGTTACATATAAAAACTGGAACGATAAAATAGGTGCTGAAATAAACATGCAACAAGGTGAAAAGGGAACTTGGACAGCAGAACTAAAGGGGAACCAAAAAGGGCTCTTTTATACGTATAAGGTCAAAATTGGTGATAAGTGGGCTGAAGCGGTTGATCCATATGTGCGTGCTGCTTCTGTAAATGGCGATAAAGGTGCAGTCGTTAATTTAGAAGAAACAAATCCGAAAAAATGGAAAGCAAACAAAAAGCCAAAATTTAAAAATCCGGAAGATGCTATTATTTATGAGTTACATGTACGCGATCTTTCCATTCAACCTGAAAGTGGTATTAAACAGAAAGGGAAGTATTTAGGTGTAACAGAAAAAGGAACAAAAGGGCCAGGAGGTGTAAAAACAGGACTTGATCATATAAAGGAGCTTGGTGTTACTCACGTTCAGTTTTTACCGATATTTGATTATGCTTCAGTAAATGAAGAGACTTTAAATGAACCGCAATATAACTGGGGATATGATCCTAAAAATTTCAACGTTCCAGAAGGCTCCTATTCTACAAATCCTTATGAGCCAACTGTTCGAATAACTGAATTAAAGCAAATGGTTCAAACATTACATGATAATAATCTTCGAGTAGTGATGGATGTAGTATATAACCATATGTATAATGCTGCTGAATCTAATTTTCATAAGTTAGTTCCAGGTTATTATTATCGTTACAATGAAGATGGAACATTTGCAAATGGAACTGGAGTAGGAAATGATACTGCTTCAGAAAGAAAAATGATGAGGAAATTTATGATAGATTCCGTAACATATTGGGCAAAAGAATACAATTTAGATGGATTCCGTTTTGATTTAATGGGTATTCATGATTATGAAACGATGAATGAAATACGTAAAGCTGTTAATCAAATTGACCCTTCTATTATACTACACGGAGAAGGATGGGATTTAAATACACCTCTTGCAGCTGAGTTGAAAGCAAATCAAAAAAATGCAGAGAAAATGAAAGGGATTGCTCATTTTAACGATAATATACGTGATGGGTTGAAAGGTAGTGTATTTGAGGAAAAGGAAAATGGTTTTGTAAATGGAAAGCAAAACATGGAAGATCGTATTAAAAAAGGCATTACAGCAGGTATTGACTATGATACAAATTCGTCTACCTATCAAGATCCTGAACAGGTATTAACTTATGTGGAAGCACATGACAATCATACATTATGGGATAAACTTGAGTTAACTAATCCAGGTGACAGTGAAGAAATGCGAAAACAAATGCACAAATTGTCTTCTTCAATTTTATTAACATCACAAGGGATTCCATTTTTACATGCAGGGCAAGAGTTTATGCGGACGAAATACGGTGATCATAATAGTTACAAATCTCCAGATTCAATTAACCAGATGGATTGGCTGCGCCGTGCAACGTTTAATAATGAAGTAGATTATATGAAGGGTTTAATAGAATTACGCAAAAAGTACTCAGCTTTTCGAATGACATCTGCAGAGCAAATAAAAACACACGTATCATTTATTGATGCTCCGAAAAATACTGTAGCTTATACAATAGAGGGGAATAAAAATGAATACTTTACAGTGGCTCACAATGCAAATAGAGAAGCTGTTGAAATAACACTTCCATCGAAAGGTCCTTGGAAAGTACTAGTAGATGGGAAGCAGGCGGGAAGTACACCACTTTATGTTGTCCATGACAATAAAATTAAAGTTCCTGCATTAAGTTCATTTGTCTTAAAAACAGAGAAACCGATTAAATAAAAGCGAAGAATGTGGAAATAAATACTGCATTGAGCAAATTTAACAAGGATTGCAAATAAAAAAAGCGAAATGAAGATTATTCTCACTTCGTTTTTAAAGTTAATGTAATATAATTTCACATACTGTAATTATATTACAATTTAATAAA
>NZ_JBNLYC010000244.1:0-4994 GCF_050172015.1 Bacillus sp. GMa5/1
TTTGGCATAAATAATATTAACGTTAACTTTAATATTATATATTTTTTGATAAATAAATTTTATATGTAGAGGTTATTTTTAATCTAGCATTCTGTTTAAATAATTATCTAAATAGGGTTTTAAGGAGAATTTTGCCCATGAAAATACTGTGGCTTACAAACATTGCTTTACCAGAGGCGAGTGTACTTCTAAAAGAGGAAGCATTGCCTTTTGGAGGATGGTTAGTTAATGCCTCTGAAGCATTGTCATTGAATAGTGACATTTCACTATGTGTTGCATTTCCAAATAATAGATTTAATGATATTCAATTATTATCTGGGGAGAAAATTAAATATTATACATTCCCATCTGTAAATAAGAATAATTTAAAAAGTATAGTTGAAAATCCATTTCTTGAGCAAATCATTGAGCAATTCAATCCAGATATTGTTCATATTTTTGGCACAGAGTTTGTGCATACACTTTCAATGGTAAATGTTTGCCAAAAGAAAAATATTAAGACTATAGTATCTATCCAGGGATTAGTATCTATTATTGCTAAACATTATATGCTATCTTTACCTATCATTGTTCAAAATCGATATACTTTTAGGGATTTACTAAAACAAAATAATATAAAAGGGCAACAGAGAGAGTTTATTAAGCGTGGGAAGTTTGAAATTGAAGCACTAAAAAAAGTAAAACATGTTATTGGTAGAACTACGTGGGATAAGGCGTGCTCTACTCAGATCAATCCAAATGTGATTTACCATCATTGTAATGAAACATTAAGAAAAGAATTCTATAATCATAAGTGGGATATAAAAAGGGCGGAGAAATATTCTATCTTCTTAAGTCAAGGATCATATCCTATAAAGGGGTTGCATTTTATGATTGAAGCTATGCCTTTAATACTAAAAGTGTTTCCTCAAGCGAAGTTATACATAGGTGGTGTGGATATAACGAAGTCTAAAACCTTAAAAGAAAAAATAAAACTCTCATCGTATGGAAAGTATATCAATGAACTTATTAAAAAGTATAATATCCAAGAAAAAGTTATTTTTACTGGGTTATTAAATGAACAGCAAATGTGTGAGAAATATTTAGAGTCAAATGTATTTGTCTGTCCGTCATCTATTGAAAATAGTCCTAATTCTTTAGGAGAAGCGATGCTATTAGGTGTTCCTTGTGTTGCTTCGGATGTGGGAGGGGTGTCTGATATGCTAAAGCATAAAGAGGAAGGTTTTGTGTATCAAGTAGATGCTCCTTATATGCTGGCGCATTATGTGTGTGAAATATTTAAAAAAGATGAACTAGCGCTAAGGTTTTCTGAAAATGCAAGATTACATGCTTTACAAACGCATGATTCTAAAAAAAATACAAAACGCCTATTAGAAATATATAAAGATATCTTATAAAAGAAGGTATAAACATTGAAATTGAAAAATAGTTCTAAATTATTTTTAAAACGTATGAAGGGTAATGAAATTGCTACCAAAATCGTGAGCAATGCGGGTTGGTTGGTTGGGGATAAAGTTGTCACTATGATCATAGGTGTGTTTGTTATGGCCCTAGTAGCTAGGTATTTAGGGCCAGAAAAGTATGGCATATATAATTATGCTTTAGCTTATGTAACTTTGTTCACAGCTTTATCGACATTAGGTCTAGAAACGTTATCTGTTAAATCAATTGTGCATAAGGAGGAAGAAGAAGGGACTATACTTTTTACCTCTTTAGTTTTAAGGGTTATAGGTGGTATAGTTTTAACGTTGTTTACTAGTATAATTATTCGATTAGTTGCACCAAATGAGCCACTTGTTCATTTACTTGTAATGATTATGTCATTTACGATGGTTATTAAATCATTTGAAGTTATTGAATATTGGATACAAGCATATCAGAAGTCTAAAATATCTTCCTTGATTCGTATAGGTGCATATATTTTTTCTGCACTATTAAAAGTTATTTTTGTATTTTTCGAGGGGGATTTATTCCATTTATCTCTTATATATATGTTGGATTCGTTGATTATAGGGATAGCGTTGGTTATTGCGTACTTTAAAAACAGAACATCTTATACGAAATGGAAATTTAAATTTCAGTATGCAAAGAAAATATTATCTAAAAGTTGGTATTTAATTCTCTCAGGCCTGATGGTTACAATATATATGCAAATTGACAAAGTAATGTTAGGTTCTATGTTAACGGATAAGAAAGAATTGGGTATGTACTCAGCTGCGACTCAAATTGCTAGCATGTGGTATTTTGTTCCTTTAGCTATTATTACATCATTTCAGCCTATTATCATGAAAAAAAAATTAGATACACATGAGAACTATATAGGTACTATACAACTTCTGTATTCAATAATCGCTTGGATTGGAATCTTATTTGGTTTGCTCGTAATTGTATTTTCAGATTTTATAGTGTCTATTTTATACGGACAAGAATATAAAAATGCAGCGGATATAATTACTATAAGTGTATGGGCTGGTACTTTTGCAACACTAGGGTCCGCTAGGTCCATTTGGTTACTAGTTGAAAATCTGCAAAAGTACACGCTGGTTTATACTTTTGTTGGCCTTATAATAAATGTGGGATTAAATTATTTGTTAATACCTATTTATGGTGGCTTTGGTGCAGCTTTTGCGACTCTTATAGCGCAAGTCTTTACCAATGTAGTTACGCTGGCTTTGTTTAAAAAAACAAGAATTTCCAGCATTATGATTTTAAAAGCATTTTCTCCAAAATATCTATTTAAGTTAAGAAAGTTATAAATATCATATAATAATGGAGGGCGCTAAATGTTAGCTCCAGTAATAATTTTTGTGTACAACCGACCTGAACATACCATAAAAACAATAGAAGCTTTATCTGAAAATGAACTAGCAAGGGAGTCCGATGTCTTTATTTTTTCTGATGCGGCAAAAAATGAGGCTTCATTTGAAAAGGTAAAGGCAGTACGTGATTATATAGATACTATAGAAGAAAAAAAGTATTTTAAATCACTTACAATTAAGAAGGCTCAGGAAAATAAAGGATTGGCGAAATCGGTAATGAACGGTGTCAGTGAAATTATTAATAAATATGGAAAAGTAATAGTTTTAGAAGATGATTTGATAACCACACCCGATTTTCTAGCATATATGAATGAAGGATTAAATTATTATGATGCTTTAGAGAAAGTCTGGTCTATCAGTGGATATAATATACCAATTAGATTCCCTAAGAGTTATAAGAGTGACATTTATTATTCTTATAGAGGTTGTAGTTGGGGTTGGGCGACATGGAAGAATAGATGGGATCAAGTTGATTGGGATGTAAAAGATTATATAGAGTTTAAAAAAAATAGACGTTTAAAAAATCAGTTCAACCGCGGTGGAAGAGATATGTCAAATATGCTCGATGCCCAAATGGAAGGAAAGATAGATTCTTGGGCAATTCGTTGGTGTTATACTCAATCGAAAAAAAATATGTTTACGGTTTATCCAGTTAAGTCTCGAGTAAGAAACATTGGGCTGGATGGATCTGGAACACATAGTGGAATTACATCACATTATAATGTGGAAATTGATCAATCTTTAAGAAAATGTATTTTTAATAATCCAGATTTAAATCAAGAGATATTAAGGAATTTTCAGAATCATTATGGTTCTCGTTTAAATTATTATTTAACTAAACCAAAAAGTTACATCAAAAAGTTATTAAGGATGTGATTAAAGTGAAAATCACAATAGCAGGAACAGGATATGTAGGCTTATCTAATGCAATATTACTTGCCCAACATAATGAAGTTATAGCACTTGATATTATTCAAGAAAAAGTAGATATGATTAATAACAGAAAATCTCCTATTATAGATAATGTAATTGAAGAATTTTTGGCGACAAAAGAACTAAATTTAGTGGCTACTACTGATAATTATAAAGCATTTAAGGATGCAGAATATGTTATTATTGCAACACCTACAAACTATGATCCAGATAAAAATTATTTTAATACAAGAACTGTTGAGGCTGTAATTGCTAATGTTTTATCTATTAATCCAGAAGCTATAATGATAGTGAAATCAACGGTTCCAGTAGGGTATGTAGAAAAAATAAAGGAGAAGTTTGAAACAAATAATATTATTTTTTCACCAGAGTTTTTAAGAGAAGGTAAAGCTTTACATGATAATTTATACCCATCACGTATAATTGTAGGTGAAGAGTCTGATAGGGCAAAAATATTCGCTGAACTATTAATTCAAGGTGCAGTGAAAAAAGATATATCAGTGTTATTTACAAATTCGACTGAGGCTGAAGCTATTAAATTATTTGCCAATACATACTTAGCTATGAGGGTAGCCTTTTTTAATGAACTAGATTCATATGCAGAAGTACGAGAACTGGATACCAAACAAATTATTGATGGAGTTGGATTGGATCCTAGGATTGGTAATCACTATAATAATCCATCCTTTGGATATGGAGGCTATTGTTTACCTAAAGATACGAAACAACTACTGGCAAATTATGCGGATGTTCCCAATAATATAATGACAGCAATTGTGGATGCAAATAGAACTAGAAAAGATCATATTGCAGAAATGATTATAAAGAGAAACCCTAAAGTTGTTGGCATTTATAGATTAACCATGAAAATGGATTCAGATAATTTTAGACAATCGGCTATTCAAGGAGTTATGAAGCGAATTAAAGCAAAAGGGATTGAAGTTGTTGTATATGAACCATCTCTTCATGAAGAAACATTTTATAATTCCAAAGTAATCAATAACTTTGAGGAATTTAAAAAAGTGAGTGATGTAGTTGTGGCCAACAGATTAACCAATGAACTATATGATATAGAAGATAAGGTTTATACAAGGGACTTGTTTAGTAGAGATTAAAAGATATATTGATTGCCAAAAATAGAATTGGAATATATAGAGGACTAAGGCCAAATTAAAAGCGAGGAAACACTTATATGTGTTAACTTGCTTTTAAATTTTTAAATGATATTTTGAAGGATTGAAC
>NZ_JBNLYC010000245.1:0-4983 GCF_050172015.1 Bacillus sp. GMa5/1
ATAAGAAAAGGATGATGTACGTGAAGGACACTGTTTTACAAGAAACGATTTCTCCACAAGAATTACATAAAGTTGTTCAAAAGAATACAGCTTATTATGACTTTAAGTGGGGTAAAGTAGAAAATCCAGCGCAAGGGAATACATGGAATTGGGTAGCCTTTTTCTTCCCAACTTTTTGGTTAGCTTATCGAAAAATGTATAAGTTATTTATTATATTTGCGTTATTGGCTATACCTAGTATAGTTATACCCCCTTTTATAGATATTCCAGATGGGATTTATGTAACATTTAATTTAGCTCTTCAATTAGGAATGATGATATTTACTGGATGGCAAGGAAACCGTTTATATTACAAGCATGCTGTTCGTGTTTTTCGTAAGGGAGAAGATGCGTCTGATCATGAGAAGGCGTATTTCTTACAATCAAAGGGTGGCGTGAGTATTGCTGGTATGATTGGTTTACAGGTTATAGTCGGGATTGTGTTTGGGTTAGCTGCGCTCGGGCTGTCCTTTTTACCAACTGAACCGAATATTAAAAACGTTGTTCGTTCAAGTGGTGAAGGGGTTACTTTAGAGATTATGACTGATAATCCAACTTGGAAGTTTGTTAAGAAAGAAAAAGATTATGACGTAGTAGAGTTTACTGGTTATGATTATACAGAGAAGAAAAACGTGAAAATTAAATTTGCTGTTTATTTCGATGAAGATTATTTCGAGTGGCAAGAGGTATATGAAAATAATAAGAAGTTAAGTGAAGAAGAAGTGGAAGAATATCAAATTTACATTGAAGAAAATAATTTGGGTTTCTAGAGAGAACTCGTTCATTTTGAAAAGAAGAATCTTGTGAAGGTTCTTCTTTTGTTTATTAGGGGGAGAGAAATGATTTCAGCATGAATAGAAGCTCTAATAGGATCTATTAGTTTAAGTACGGGTTTACACACGAAAAAGATTGATGTTAACATACGTTACTTGCAGCAGTATGAATGGTTTCGAATGATATATGAAGACGAGAAGTATCGAAAGTTATTTATTACGAACTACAAAGTTCGCTCATATTTACAAAGTAAGCTAAGAGTTCGATTGCTCGTAAAAAATAAAAATGCACAACGAAGATTTTTAAAATTAGTAGAAGAGCAAATAGAAAAACGGCATACAAATTGAAATTTTGTAAAATACAATAAAAAATGAGAATTTGAGGTAGGGTTGTCAATAACGTGAGACTATGGCACTATAAAGAAATGCTATACAAATTTTATTTATCGAGATGTAAACATCAATTTTGATTTTTACGTATAAATAATGAACGGAGGAAATGAATTTATGGCTACTTTACCAAATTGTCCAAAATGTAATTCAGAATATACGTATGAGGATGGGGTTCTTTTCGTATGTCCAGAATGTGCTCATGAGTGGGGCCAAGAAGCAGAAGCTGAAAATAATGATGGTGCAAAAGTTGTAAAAGATGCGAACGGAAACGTTCTTCAAGATGGCGACGCTGTTACTGTTATTAAAGATTTAAAAGTAAAAGGAACTTCTTCAGTTGTGAAGATCGGTACGAAAGTAAAGAGTATCCGTCTAGTTGATGGCGATCACGATATCGATTGCAAAATCGACGGTTTCGGAGCTATGAAGTTAAAATCACAGTTCGTTAAGAAGGCATAAGTAAATAGAAGAGGAGGCGAATAGCCTCCTCTTTTTATTATGTCACTTTTTGTCGGTAAATCGATATTTCGTACAAAATCGTTGATATATTCTGAGTTATGATAGATATATTTGAAAAATCGTTGATATATTGCAAGTTATGATAGATATATTGAAAAAATCGTTAATATAATTTCACTCACCGAGAACGATGCATCATTTACTGAGCGAAAGTTACGATTTACCTCGCATCATAGTCAACCTCTTTCAACTGACATCGCTTATTAAAGAACGTTTTATATCCAAGCTGTAAAAAGATAATGACAGCAAAGGCAGTACTTCCAGAAATACCGAGTATGATGGCGATTTGATATTGAATGGCTGTGAATGGTGATACACCGGATAATATTTGACCAGTCATCATGCCTGGTAAGCTTATAATTCCCATTCCGACCATAGAATTAATTGTTGGTAAAATAGCAGAGTCAAAAGCTTCTCGAATGAGCGGAGCAGCAGCTTCTTTCGGTGTTGCGCCGAGCATAAGTGCACCTTCAATTTGACCTCTTTGCGATTTCATATTGTTTAAGAACGTATTTGCACCAAGAGAAACACCAGTCATGGCATTCCCAACTAACATTCCTGTAATAGGGACGATATATTGCGGAGCATACCAAGGGTCATGACCGATAATAACAAAGATAAATAGTAGAAGTGGCCCAATTGATCCGGCGACCATGGAAAGGGCGGCTACTCGTTTTAATTCTTTAGACATTGGGATGTTAACTCGTTTATAAATATTAAAAATTGCAAAGGTAGTAATAGAAGTGATGAGAGCGATTGTATAAAATGGATTACTGTTTTCAAATACGTATGTAAGGACATATGCAACAAGTACGAGCTGAATGGTCATACGGAATGTTGCGAGCGCGATTTGTTTTTCGCGAGGTATTCCTTTTAATTTTACAAGTCCAATTAAAATAAGAATGAAAATATAGGCAGCTGCAAGTTGCCAAATTTGGAGTTCAATAACGCCCTTCAACTGAGAGCACTTCCTTTCTAGTTGCACCCTTTGTTTTGCTAATTTCAATAATATCATCTGCAATTTCTTCTGGAAGTTGTTGCGAGTGTGTGATGAAGATAACTGTTTTTTTCTTTTTTCGTGCTAGTTCAGTAAATTGTTTCATAACGCGGCGTTCTGTATCACTATCTAATGCTGAAGTGGGTTCATCTAATAAATAGACAGGCGGATCCATAAGTACGATACGTGCAAAGGCAAGTCTTTGTTTTTCACCGCCGGATAATGAGGAGGTGCTATCTTCTAATTGCTTGTCTAAGCTAACGGTTTGTAATGCACTCCGCAGGGCATCATCATTTGGAAATGGTTTTTCAGAAAGACGAAGTCCCATTAATAGGTTGTCTTTAACGGTTCCATCAAAAATAGGTGGAGTTTGCCCAAGCATAACTACGTCACGACGTAATTGAATAGGGTAATAATCAGAAATTAACTTTCCGTTATATTCAATTGTACCGGATGTTGGGGATTGTAAATCGTTTAACATGCGAAGTAATGTGCTTTTTCCGCTTCCGCTTTCACCGATAATACAAGTAATCTTTTCTTTTTGAATCTGTAAATAAGGAATGTGTAGTATATCTTTATATATAACGTCTTTTAATATAAACATAAATCGCTCCTTTCTGATTCTAGTTATATCGTATCAAAAAAAGAGGGGAAAATGGTTATAACGAACAACGTTTTTTCTTCGTCTTGAGTTTTATTAATAAGTTAAGTAAACGATCTAATTCTTGGCTGAAAGAAATCACTTTATCATGAGTGAATCCGTATCGTTCAACGAGATAGATTAACTCTTTCTTTTTCGCTTCTATTCGATTGTTTAGTTTCGATAAGTTCATAAGTGGAATGTAATGCCTCCTACAAAAGTATTTATCACATAAAAAATAAGACCGAATGAATTCGGTCTTAAAGGAAAGAATAAAACAACTTACAAATAGCATACAATGTTTATCAATATTTTTTAATATAAAAATGAAAAATAAATCATTATAAATATTGAGAAAGATGTGTCTGATAATTTTTAAAAACTGATGCAAAGAGGCTGCCTACATAGTAGACAGCCTGTAAAGTATTAACCTTTATGATATTTGTACATCCAAAGAAGACCAGATTTTAATAATCTCGGTACACGTCCCATTAATGGTTGGTTTGCTAGTAAACCAAAGCCGTGCTTCTTACCAAGAGATCCTAGAACACCTTTTAATTTAATAACAGGTAGTTCATCCGGGAGTGGTTCATTATTCCAACGTTTTAATAATATTTGGACAATTTGTTCTCCTTGACCTTCAGCCAGTTGGGCAGATGGTGCATGTGGAAGTGCTGCGCAATCTCCTACAACGTAAACATGATCGTTATTTGGAATATTATGATATTTAGTTAAGACAACCCGTCCGCTACCATCTTGTTCAACTGGAAGGTTTCGAACAACTTCATTTGCTTGAATACCAGCTGTCCAGACGATTGCATCACATTCAAGTGGTTCATCGTGGTTGTACACAATATTTGGTTCTACTTTTGTAATGTTAGAGTTTCGTATAATGTTAACTTTATGCTTTACAAACCATTCTTCTACGTATCTACTTAATTTCTCTGGATATGGGAATAAAATTCTATCTTTTCGATCAAATAAATAGATTTTTAAATCAGAACGGCTTTCACGAAGTTCACTTGCTACTTCAACGCCACTTAAGCCAGCACCAACGACAGCTACTGTTGCATTTGGTTCTAGACTATTTAATTGTTCATATGTCTTACGTGTTTGTTCAATTGATTGTAGACTATGTGTATATTCTCTAGCTCCAGGAACGTTATGATATTTATCTTCACAGCCAAGTCCGATAATTAAATCATCATATTGGATCGCTTCGCCGCCATCAAGATGAACAGCTTTTTCTTCGAGGTCAATATTTGTTACTGTGCCGTATTGAATATTGAGGCGTGGGTGTTCAGGAAACGGTATACGAATATGCGTTTCTGAAATAGTACCCGCAACTAATGCATAATATTCAGTTTTGAAGCAATGATATGGTACTTTGTCGATTAATGTCACTTGTACATCATCTGGAAGTTGGTTGCTTGGAAGTAGCCTTTGCAGAATTCTCATTCCACCGTAGCCCCCACCTAGTATTACGAGGTGTTTCATGATGGATTACCCCTTTTCTGTTGAAATATCCCCTAATCATAAAATTTTATATTAATAAAATATTTTGACTTTACTCAATCAAATTATATCGAATTTGTGAACAAATAACAATGCATGAATGAATACTC
>NZ_JBNLYC010000246.1:0-4959 GCF_050172015.1 Bacillus sp. GMa5/1
TAAGTGTATTTTAGTGGTATTCCTTCATGTTGATAAATGGATATTTGTGATAATTTTTGTTTTATCTATCTATAATGAATGAAAGGGGGAAGTGCCCGTGAGTGTAGATTTTGATTTTATTATACGAATCGGTGTTGCTGGCTTGTTAGGAGCAATGATTGGTATTGAAAGAGAAATTCGATCGAAAGAAGCTGGATTAAAGACTCATTTCCTCGTAGCGGTAGGAAGTGCGTTAATAATGGTTGTTTCGAAATATGCCTTTTCAGATATTGTGTTTGAAGAGCATATGTCTCTAGACCCAAGTCGTATTGCAGCACAAGTCGTTAGTGGAGTTGGTTTTTTAGGTGCAGGCACAATTATTATTCAAAAGCAGGCGGTGAAAGGATTAACGACCGCGGCTGGTTTATGAGCTACTGCCGGCATAGGATTAGCAATTGGAGCGGGAATGTATGTAGTAGGCATTGGAGCGACGATTCTCGTTTTAATTGGTTTAGAAATTGTAAGTCGTATTTTTAAGGTGCAATTTTTATTTCCACAAAATATAGCAGTGCAAATGTTTGTAAATAAACATGAAGCGGTACAACAAATATTAGAAACACTACAAGTGAAAGGCATCCCAATACTTTCATATGAGGTGGAAGCTTCACAGCAAGGTACAGAAACTGTTTATAAGGTAGGGATGCAACTGAAAAATATATCGTCAGAAGAAAAGAATGAGTTTATTCAGCATATACAAACATTACCGGAAGTTACATTTATAAAGTTAAAATCATAGTGTTGAAAACGGGGATAGATGTAGCAGGAATTTTGCTATTATCTATCTTTTTTTGATATAAAATGCACGGAAAGTCAAGCGTTAATTTTATATGGAATGGATACATGTGTGAACGTTACCTTATTTTTTCTCAATACAGGACAAAAAGTAAAAATAGTAAAATAATGGAGCGGGACACTAAAAATGTAAGGTAGGGGAGAGCATGAAAGGCTATTCAAAGAAAATGTTAGTAGGGGTAAGTTTTGCTAGTTTAATGTTAGGGAGTTTTCAAGGGGTAAGTTTGGCAGAAGATACTAAGGGAGAGCAAGTTTCTTATCGAAATGTGCTCAAAATGGAGCCAGTCGGTGTACAACTACCAGTACAAGAATTAGCTCATTCATCGAAAGTGCTCGAAAGCAAGTCTTTTGAGAAAAGGTTACAATTTGCCGATTTATCACAAAGACCACCTGAGGTGAAAAAAGAAAGTAAGCAATTAGCTGTAGCGAAAACTTATACAATTGCTGAATTAAATCAATTAAGCAATCAGCAGTTAGTAGATTTACTTGTAACAATTGATTGGGAGCAAATTACGGGGCTATTTCAGTTTAATACAGACAGTCTAGCATTCTATCAAAATGATAGTAGGATGCAGGCGATTATTGATAAATTGAAGCAGCAAGGACAAGCCTATACGAAGGATGATTCAAAAGGGATTGAGACATTAGTAGAGGTATTACGTTCAGGATTTTATTTAGGATTTTATAATTCAGAACTTAGTAAATTAAATGAACGGAGTTATCATGATAAATGCTTACCTGCATTAAAAGCGATGGCTAACAATTCAAATTTCAAGCTGGGTACATTAGAGCAAAATAGAGTGGTATCATCATACGGAAAGTTAATAGGAAACGCTTCAAGTGATGTGGAAACGATAACATCGGCTGCAAAGATTTTTAAACAATATAATGATAATTTTTCTACATTAGTAGATAATCTTTCAGCTGGAAATGCTATTTACGATATTATGCAAGGTGTTGATTACGACATTCAATCGTATTTGTACGATACGAGGAAAGCACCGAAAGATACAGTATGGTATCAGAAAATAGATAGTTATATTAATGAATTAAGTCGTTTTGCATTAATGGGAACGATTACAGAAAAAAACGGTTGGCTTATTAATAATGGCATTTATTATACAGGTAGACTCGGTATGTTCCATAGTACAGGAACGCAAGGGTTACAAGTTGTAACAGATGCGATGAAAATGTATCCGTATTTAGGGGAGCAATATTTCGTAGCTGCTGAGCAAATTGCAACGAATTATGGCGGAAAAGATGCAAATGGTAAAGTAGTGAATTTAGATCAAATAAGAGAAGATGGAAAGAAAAAATATTTGCCAAAAACGTATACGTTTGATGATGGGGCAATTGTTTTAAAAGCTGGAGATAAAGTGACAGAAGAAAAAGTAAAACGTTTATATTGGGCGGCAAAAGAAGTAAAGGCACAATTCCATCGTACGGTTGAAAGTGATCAACCTTTAGAAAAAGGAAATCCTGATGATGTATTAACGATGGTTATTTATAATAGCCCAGCAGAATATCAATTTAATCGTCAATTGTACGGTTATGAAACGAATAACGGTGGTCTTTATATAGAAGGAACAGGTACGTTCTTTACTTATGAGCGTACGCCAGAAGAAAGTATTTATAGTTTAGAAGAATTATTCAGACACGAGTTCACGCATTATTTACAAGGTAGATATGAAGTACCAGGGTTATGGGGACAAGGGAAAATATATGAAAATGAAAGATTATCTTGGTTTGAAGAAGGAAATGCTGAGTTTTTTGCAGGGGCAACGAGAACGGATAATGTTGTACCGAGAAAGAGTATTATAGGAGGATTATCTTCAAATCCAGCAGAGCGTTATACGGCAGAGCGAACGTTAAATGCAAAGTATGGAACGTGGGATTTCTATAATTATTCCTTTGCTTTACAATCGTATATGTACAATAAGAGATATGATATGTTCGATAAAATACATGATCTTATTAGGAAAAATGATGTAACAGCATATGATGCATATCGCTCTACATTAAGTAAAGATGCGAATTTAAATAAAGAATATCAGGACTATATGCAAATGCTAGTTGATAATCGTGAGAAATATAATGTGCCATTAGTATCAGACGATTATTTAGCGAATCATGCATCGAAGCCAGTTTCAGATATTGCAGCAGAAATAACAGCGGAAGCAAAATTGAAAAATGTATCAGTGAAGAAAAATAAATCACAGTTCTTTAATACATTCACACTACAAGGAACATATACAGGAACTGCAGCAAAAGGAGAATATGAAGATTGGAAAACAATTACACAAAACGTTAATGATACGTTAAAACGTTTAAGTGCAAAGGAATGGACAGGCTATAAAACAGTAACAGCATACTTTGTAAAATATCGCGTGAATACATCAGGACAATTTGAATATGATGTTGTGTTCCACGGTATTAATACAGAAGAAGGTGCAGAGAATAAAGCACCAGTTGCAGTTATAAACGGTCCGTATAGCGGAAATGTAAATGAAGCAATTTTATTTACAAGCGACGGATCAAAAGATGAAGACGGGAAAATTACTTCGTATAAATGGGAGTTTGGTGATGGAGCAGTAAGTAATGAGCAAAATCCAACTCACGTATATACAAAAGAAGGAACGTATACGACGAAATTAACGGTAACAGACGATAAAGGAGCAACTAATACTGCTACAGCGACTGTAACTGTTCAAAAGAAAGAAGATAACAGTGTAGAAAAAGAACCGAATAACTCATTCCAAACAGCAAATCAATTGCAGTTAAATCAAGTTTTACGTGCTAGTTTAGGAAATGGCGATACAAGTGATTTCTTTGAATTTAATGTGGAGACTGCTAAAAACCTTCAAATTAACGTAACGAATGAAAATAATATTGGAATGAACTGGGTACTTTATTCTGAAGCAGATTTAAATAATTATGTTACGTATGCTCAGCAACAAGGGAATAAACTAGTAGGTAGTTACTATACGTATCCAGGGAAGTATTATTTACATGTGTATCAGTATGGCGGGGGGACAGGGAATTATACGGTGGAAGTGAAGTAGTAAAAGGGGAGTTATCTTGTTCAATGAATGGAAAAAGGTCTGTACTTTAATGAAAAAACAACTGCAGGCAATGTCTCTAATGATAATAAAAAATTAAGTGTCGCGAGATGTTATATTTATATTAAACCAATCTAATCAGTAAATAAGATAAAATCGATGAACTAGTATTTCATCACGATGTAAGAAAAGTTATAAATATTAAGTGTTTTTAATTGAATTAAACTAAAGGATCAGAGTGTATCTGTAACAATAGATAGGCTCTGATCCTTATTATATTTAATTAACGCATATGAATTTAAGATAATTAATAAGTAAGCTAGCTAGTGGGATTCTTAAAATTCATTTATGTAATTAACTAAACAGAAAATTGTTATCACATTAGCAAGGGATACTAATAGAAAAGCGTGTCCCTTTACCTAATTCACTCTCTATTTCTATATCTCCGTTTAATTCTCTAATAATACTATAAGCAATCATAGTACCAAGCCCAGTTCCTTTTTCTGTTGTTGAATAGAATGGCAAAGCAATTCGTTTTATTTGTTGAGATGACATCCCAATTCCTGAATCAATAATATCAATTATGATATTTCCTTTTACTTTTTGTATATTTATTTGTAATAATCCACCATTTTTCATAGCCTCAATTCCGTTTTGGATGATGTTGTTTAGACAGAGTTTGAATTTTTCGGGGTCCCCATTTATATAAAAGGAATCTGTACTATTTTGTTTGATTTCAACTTTGTATGATAGAGCGAGTGGTGAAATAGTATCTTTCACCTGATTTAAAATGTGATTAATATCTATTTTTTCTTTTAGGGTATTCTGTGGTTTGGTTAAAGATAAATAGTTATTAATAGTAGATTGTATTTGCTGCATTTCAATTAACATGATTTCTAAGTATTGATCCTGAGATAGCTTAGAGGCATGTTTTTCATTTAATAATTGAGTGAATCCATGTACCGTGGTTAGTGGATTGTGGATTTCGTGTGCAATTGACGCTGCTAGTTCGCTAGCTATATAAAATTTTTCAGCCCGTTGCAGTTTTTCTTTCATTTTATATTTCTCA
>NZ_JBNLYC010000247.1:0-4927 GCF_050172015.1 Bacillus sp. GMa5/1
TGAAAATTACTATTTATTTCGGAAGTCATGAAGATCAAGATGTTCGTACTATGGACTGTCATTTAGATGTAGAAGATACAGAAGAGATTGTTTCTGTATCATAATATAAATTGTAGGGATGAACCCTCTTCCCTACAGCGTTTAAGGCACCCTTTACAGGTGTCTTTTTTGTTGTTTTTTCGTCAAAAACCCTTTACTTTATAGCGTTTTAATAGTAAAATATAAATATACGAACAAACGTTCTTTTTATTTTAATTGTACATGAAGGGATGATTTTAACAATGGCTCCATTAAAGCGCAGAGGAAGAAAAAAGCAAGCACCTATTATTTCAAATACAGGCTTTATCGGCTCTGTCTTTATTGATACATTGGAGTTACAAAAGAAATCCTATTATTTCGCTCGTAAAAAACTTCAAATTGTTCATCACGTACTTGATGGCCTCTCTGGGGCAACAAGTTCTCTATTTAAAGAACATAACATTTCAGCATACATGTCATGTGTGTATTTACATAAACAAAAGAAAATCGGCTTTGTTCTTTCAACGAAACCATTTGAACAAAGTGATGGTATTGCTTATTTTGTAAATTATTTAATCGAAAAGAATTTTTATGGTAATGATGAAGAAGTAGAATATCAAGAAGTATTTAATACAGGTTTTATTGGTGTAGTATTCGCTGATTTATGTAGTATAGATCGCTTTAATTTCGAGTTTGAAATGGGTATGTTAACGAAATTAATGAAAGATATGATTATTCCGGTTAAAGAACTCTTTTTACGCCACAATGTACCGGCTTACATCTCCACTTCTCATTTAGAAGAACAAAACAAATTAGGTTTCGTTTTATCTGTAAAACCGTATGATGAACGTGCAGAAGCAGATTTATATTTTGAAGCGTATTTAAAAGAGCGCGGGTTATTTATTGGTGATGAAGAAGATGATATTGATAAGATTGTTATTAGAAAAACAGCTGAATTACGATAGAAAAGCGCAGGATGCTGATCCTGCGCTTTTTAAGTTACGTTAAACACTATAATCTTTTGAATGAATTTCTAAATTTAACTTATTTGCTAAAATTTTATTCAAAGTAAAAAATACAACCCCTCCTGCAATGGGAAGCGTGTAGGCTGGAATGAAATTTAATAACAGTCCTGATATTGCAAGTGCTATTGGCTGCATTATTTTACCTAAGCTTAATCCAATACTAAGAACTCTTCCTCTATATTCTTCAGGAATCTCATTTTGCATGAAATACATTAAAGGAATATCAATTTGTGCTATCATAAATCCTAAAAAGAACATAATCATGCAATACGTAGTAACATATACCAAATTATTTACTACAATAGGTTTAAATAAAACAGGTATTCCTGAAACTATCATAAAAATTGCCAACATAAAACTTATTTTTTTCAATAGATAAGAATAAGAAAAACAATCAGTTATCTTTTTTACTAATATTGCACCAACTATCATACCTATCGGAAAAGTCCCTTGAATCATACCAAATTGCTTAGAATTAAGATTGAGAACTGTGTTAATAATGTATGGCAACGGAACGGTTACAGCAAAGCCTAAAAAGAAATTAAGAGAAATTAAAATACTAAAAGTATTTTTTAAGCTTTTCCGCTCCAATAAGTAAGAGTATCCCTCCTTTATATCTTCAATAAAATTAATTTCTCTAATTGAACATTCCTCATTTATGTTTTGCTCAAACAATTTAAAGTTAATAAACAATATAGAAATAGCCGAAAGGATAAATGAAATACCATTTATAATTATAAAAATTTTAATAACAAAGACTGCAAAAACAATCCCCCCTAACATAGGCCCTAAAATTAAAGATATAGAATCGATAATTTTACTTATAGAATTAATACTCATTAACCGTTCTTTAGTAACCATATTCGGTTTTACGGCCTCTAATCCTATTCCAAAAAACGTTGTAAATACTGTCATAAGAAAGGTAGTAGTATAAATAATGAATAAGTTTAATCCATAATAGTTGCTTAATATATAAACAGTTATTAATAAGCACCCGCTTAGTACATCCATGCAAACGACGAGTTTCTTTTTATCAACCTTATCAGCAATGACACCAGCAAATGGATTCATAACAATCATTGGAATCGTTCCTAATATGAGCGTAATCGCAAAATGTAACGCAGATCCAGTTATTTGTAAAACATACAATCCTAATGCAAAACTATAAATTGAGCTACCGAATAGTGATACTGTTTTTGCAATTGAATATAAACAAATATTTCTTAGTTCTTGGTTTCTTTTTTTATTTTCTATATGTAATCGTAAACTTCCCATCACTTTTCCCCCACTTTTCTTTGTATTACATAAAGTGTAAATTCTCGGGTTAACCCAATATCAATACACTGTGTTTAAAAATTACTACAAAGAAATGAAAAAAGATGGGGTTAACCCCGTGCACATCAACTGAAGATATTAGTGCCTCCTACAACGATAAAAAATAAAATGATTAATAAGATCACATGTACAAATGCAAATTTTTTATTGAAATCTAAAAAATAATATGGTATCTTCTATTACGTTGATTAATTACATATGAGAATCATGTATAACTCCAAGAATATGGCTTGGGGGTCTCTACCAGGAACCAACAACTCCTGACTACAAAATGCGTCTTTTAGCGTTTGTAGTCAGGAGTTTTTTTGTTCTACGGTAAATAATGCAGAGAAGGGAATATAAAAAATGAATTTCAAAGTATTTATATTAGCTTTAGCAACGATAGCGGTAGGTCTTGTAGAGCTTATCGTTGGAGGAATATTGCCAGACATCGCTAAAGATTTTAATGTTTCATTAAGTTCTGCTGGTCAATTAATTACAATTTTCGCCTTTACTTATGCAATAGCAGGTCCTGTATTATTGATTTTCACAAGTAAAGTGGAAAGAAAAAAATTATATATTATTTCACTTTACATTTTTCTAATTGGTAATCTACTTACTTATTTTAGTCCGAACTTTACTTTTATGATGATAGCAAGAATTTTAACTGCTATGAGTACTGCTTTAGTTGTAGTACTTTCCCTAACAATTGCAGCTAAAATTGTTAATCCCGCTTATCGAGCAAAAGCATTAGGATTAATTTATATGGGCATTAGCTCTTCACTTGTACTAGGAGTACCACTAGGCATATTAATTTCAAACACATTTGGCTGGAGAATTATTTTTTTATGTATAGCTATTTTATCATTGGGGTCTATTATCTTAATTTCAGTATTTTTAGATAAAATACCTGGAGAGGAAAACCGAACTCCTTTATCTATCCAATTAAAGGCCGTTTGTAGTCTTAAACTAGGATCTGCCCATCTAGCTACCATGTTTATGTTAGCAGGACACTATACTCTATATGCTTATTTTACTCCTTTTTTAGAAAATAAGTTTCACCTAAGCCCTTATTGGATTAGCATATTTTATTTAGTGTTTGGTATAGCTGCAGTAAGTGGCGGTGCGTTTGGCGGTGTATTATCAGATAAAATAGGCGCTCAAAAAAGTATTTTGATAGTTATTACTCTATTTGCTCTAATCTTATTTATATTACCGTTTACTGCAGTTTCTATTATCCTATTTATTCCTGTTATGATAGTTTGGGCTGCATTGAGTTGGGGGCTTGCACCACCTCAACAAAGTTATTTAATCCAAACTGCCCCGGATACGTCAGATATACAGCAAAGTTTTAATAATTCAGCCCTACAAATAGGAATTTCACTCGGCTCTGCAGTTGGAGGTATAGCTTTAAAACAAGTACATAATGTCGCCAATATGGCCTGGGTTGGTGGATCTTTAGTTTTATTATCTTTAGGTTTGGCTATCTTTTCTCTTACTAGACATACACCGACAAGAGACTGTCCAGTGAGTGCTAAACATTTAGATTAACATTCTCTTTTTCTTTTCATCGTAAAAAGTATAGATAGGAATCGTCATAAATAGTCCCGTTATAAAAACGGACTTTTTATGACGGGGTTAACCCCATCTTTTTCCGAAAAATGAATATGTATAAATTTCTTCTCCTTGAACAAAGAAATCCTCGTACTTTCCCCCTCGTATCAAATAATTTGAAGTACTTTCATCAATCGATTGAAACTGTAGATTTTGGATTTCTTTCGTTACTTTTGAAAGTGAAAAATTTGCTCGAAAGTTATTTGTAATTTGACTATTTGAGCTGAAATTTTTAAATAAAATAAATAAACTTAATAAATAACAATCAGATTTAAAAAGTGGATTTAATTCGTGAAGTAAAAAATTCTCATGCTCAAAACTATAATTGCTCGTACCAGAGTGATCAATTACAATATCAACAGACTGATTTTGAATAGGGATGTTCAAAAAATCAGCACAAATAAAGAGAATGTTTCTTTTAGGATTTTTTCTCGCTAATACATCTTTTAAAAATAAAAGTTTATCTAAATCTCGATCCACTGCAATGTATAGGCAATCTTCTGGTAGTTCTTCACAAATATTTCTCAAAAAGAATCCGAGTCCCGATCCTATATCTAGTATTAATTTGTTATTTAAATCTAAATGTAATAGTTTCTTTTTCGCCCATTCCCCTTCTCTATGCATATTTTCCAAATAAGCATTATCAGTTTCATGAATATAATCCGCAATAGTATCATCAAGTGACGTCCGCTCATTTGCTTTAAATAATTTACCAGCAATTACAATTCCTGAAGTAATCATGTATTCTTCACCACAATTACAAATTAACTTCCCCTCTGTAATTTGATTGTTAGTAATAATTCCATCGTGAAGAATTAATTTTTTGCTACACTTAGAACATGCGAGTAAATGTAGTACACTTAAATCTATCCCTATAATTGAATTAGAAGTTTCATTTATTAATAATAAATCATGTAATACTCCCTTTAATTTATCCCGTTTCTTCTCCAAAAGTT
>NZ_JBNLYC010000248.1:0-4861 GCF_050172015.1 Bacillus sp. GMa5/1
AAAAATTCACTTCTTTCATTATTATGCTAAAAGGGGCAGCATTATTAGAAAATTAGAAGTGAAAATAGTATGTATAAGAGCCATTCTAAAATTTGTAATCTGTGAATTGGGAAAATATTGAATGCTCCAGGTCAGTACACTTTCTTGCCTAAACGTATTTACGAAAGTGACCTCAATATTTTAAATTAAATCAACGGGAGAATTGAAAGGCAGGAGAAAGTAACATGTCAGAAAATTATCGTTCTCGCGAGGAGCGACGACAAGTTAAAAAGAAAAAACAACCAGCTTCTAAAACACAAAAACCAAAAGGTAAAACATCATTTTTCCGCAAGTTTTTAATTACTTGTTTATTACTTGGTATTGTAGGTTTAGTGGCGGGGGTTGCTACCTTTTTCGTAATGATTAAGGACGCACCAAAACTGGAAAAAGCAAAACTTGTTAATCCGTTATCCTCAAAAATTTATGATAAAAACGGGGATTTGGTATATGAATATGGAAAAGAAAAAAGGACGAATGTTACGTATGATCAAATACCTAAATTAGTAGAAAATGCATTTTTAGCGACAGAAGATTCACGTTTTTATGAGCATAGCGGAGTAGACTTTAAAGGTACTGCCCGTGCTGTTTTAGTGAGCCTTAAAGGAGATTATGGCTCTCAAGGTGGAAGTACGATAACGCAGCAAGTTATTAAAAACTACTTCTTATCAATGGACAAAACACCAAAGCGTAAGGCGCAAGAAATATATTTAGCTTATAAGCTAGAACAGCAGTATTCAAAACATGAAATATTAGAGATGTACTTAAATAAAATTAACTTAGGTAATCGTTCATATGGTATCGCAACAGCAGCACAAAACTACTATGGTAAAGAATTGAAGGACTTAACATTACCAGAAGTTGCGATGCTTGCAGGTTTACCGAAAGCACCGAATAACTATGATCCAACGAAAAAAGAAAATGTTCAAAAAGCAACAGAAAGAAGAAATGTTGTTCTAAGTTTAATGAACCGACATGGATATATAACAAAACAGGAAATGGAAGAAGCATCAAAAGTTGACGTAGAAAAGGGGCTTAAGCCTGCAGCTCAACTACAAACAATGCCATACCCTGCATTTATGGATGCAGTTGTGAAAGAAGTAGAAAAAGAATTGCCAGATGCTAATATTGGTTCTGACGGTTTAGAAATTTATACAACGTTAGATCCGAAAGCACAGAAACTTGCTGATAATATTTTAAATAATAATATCATTGATTATCCAAACGATAAATTCCAAGGTGCATTCACATTTATGGATACGAAAACAGGAGAAGTTCGTGCTATAGGTAGTGGCCGTGGAGAAAATAAAGCTGTATTTAAAGGGCATAATATGGCAATTGAATTAGATCGTGCAGCTGGTTCAACGATGAAGCCAATTTTCGACTATGCTCCTGCAATTGAATATTTAAAATGGGCTACGTATCATCAAATCGATGACTCTCCATTTAAGTATTCAACGGGTCAAGAAGTTCGAAATGCAGATAGAAGTCATATGGGTCCAATTACGATGCGTGAAGCATTAAAAATGTCGCGTAATATTCCTGCAATTAAAACTGCAAAAGAAGTAGGGATTAGTAAATCAAAAGAATTCTCTGAGAAACTAGGTATTACATTTAATACAGCACCGACAGAATCGACAGCGATTGGTACAAATGAAGTATCGCCAACTGAAATAGCGGGTGCTTATGCGGCATTTGGTAATGAAGGTAAATATACGAAACCGCATTTTGTTAAGAAAGTCGTTTATCCAGACGGTAAGTCACAAAGTTTTGGACAAAAACCAAAACAAGTTATGACAGATTCTACCGCATACATGATTACTGATATGCTTCGTTCTGTAGTTACATCGGGTACTGGTACATCGGCAAATGTAGGCTCTTTAGATGTAGCTGGTAAAACGGGTACGACAAACTATTCATCAAAGCAATTAGCTCAATATAAAATTCCAGAAAGTGCAACTCGTGATAGTTGGTTTGCTGGATATACACCGCAATATACGATGGCAGTATGGACTGGGTATATGAAAGATGGTAAAGACGAGTATATTAGTAGTAAAAATACGAAAATTGCACAGTTAATCTTTAAAGAAATGATGAGCGAAATGGCTACAGATAAATCACGCTTTAAAATGCCAAGTAGCGTTATTCAAGAAGGTAGTGAGCTACGTATAAAAGGTGAAAAACGTGATTCATCGCCAAATACTAGCGTACCGGATACAACGGAGCAACCAAAACAAGATCAACAGCAAAAAACTGAAGAAGAGAAAAAGCAAGAAGAATTAAAGAAACAAGAAGAACTGAAAAAACAAGAAGAACAAAAGAAACAAGAGGAACTTAAGAAGCAAGAAGAACAAAAGAAACTAGAAGAGCAAAAGAAACAAGAAGAACAAAATAATGGAAATGGCCAAGGAACGACACCTCCAGCAAATAACGGAGGAGGTCAAGGAAATACGACACCTCCAGCAAATAATGGAGGAGGTCAAGGAAATACGACACCTCCAGCAAATAATGGAGGAGGTCAAGGAAATACGACACCTCCAGCAAATAACGGAGGAGGTCAAGGAAATACGACACCTCCGGCAAATAATGGAGGAGGTCAAGGAAATACAACTCCACCAGCGACCACACCACCAGAGACTGGCGGTAATGCAGGAGAGACCCCTGCTAATAACGGGCAATAAGAAAAATTTATAAAAAATATTAAAAAGCACTTAAGATTTGTGAAAATTACAATCTTAAGTGCTTTTTTCGTTTAAATGTAGTAGCTATGAAATGATGTGTTTTAAATGTTAAACGTACCATAAAAATTTTGAAAATAAATTGATGGGAAATGATAAAAGACTTGAGCCTGAGGTAGTGGAGCATGGCTAGGATGATAAAAGGTAGTGCTACTTGGATGGGCACCATGATGCCAAAATGAAGGGGTAGCTTGACCTGGTGATTGGTATTGTTGCCAAATTGCTGGAAGTTCAATGCCGACATCGGAACTTGCTGTATGAACGGCGGGGGCATGTATTTCGGGTATCGAAGGAACCGCGACAGTTACTCTTGATGATAATACCCACATAAAATAATCACTCCTAAGTTGTGATAATAAATTAGTATATTCTTTTCACACGTATAAAGGTACATATATAGGACTTTCGTTTAAAATATGCGTACAAAGTCTTAAGACTAATGTAAGCTGATGGTGGACTATTTAATATGAAAAGATACGTCTATTTGCGGAGGGAAAAGAGATAAAAAAAATATACAATGAGGGTGTTAATCGTAATATTTTACGAGTGTATGGAGGTATTTTTATGGAACGATTATGGACGAAATCATTTATTCAAATGACTTTCGCAATGTTATTTTTATTTACAGGATTTTATTTACTTGTTCCAACGCTCCCGCTCTTTATTAAAGAGATAGGTGGCAATGAATCGCAAGTTGGACTTATGATGGGGATGTTTACAATAGCTGCTGTTGTAATACGACCGATTATTGGAGGAATGTTAGATCAATATGGTAGAAGATCCTTTATTATTTTCGGACTCATCTTTTTTGGCTTAACGATGTACTCCTATAATATAGCATCGACTATTGTCCTTTTAGCTGTTTTACGTGTTATTCACGGAGTAACATGGGCTGTTTCTACAACAGCTGTTGGAACAGCAATAACGGATATTATTCCAGATTCACGCCGCGGTGAAGGTATGGGTTGGTATGGGATGGCGATGACAATTGCAATGGCGATTGGACCTATGATTGGATTATGGGTTGTGCAAAATTATTCATTTGATGGTCTATTTTTATTAGCGACGTTGTTATCTTTTATGGCAGTTGTATTATCATTAATAACGAAGATTCCATTTACGCCACAAAAAGAAAAAGGGAAAATTCAGCTATTTGAGAAATCCGTATTAACAATCACGATTGTAGTATTCTTTTTATCGTTTGCATATGGAGGAATAACAACCTTTTTACCGTTATTTGCATCATCAATTCATGTGAATCCGGGAACTTTCTTTCTTGTATATGCAATTGCATTAACAATTGTAAGACCAATTTCAGGGAAACTATTAGATAAGTATGGAGAAGTATTCATCATACTTCCAGCATTATGTATTACTATTTTAGCTATAGTTGTTTTAACTATCTCAAATGGTTTGATAGGTGTAATTATCGCAGCAACATTATACGGTATTGGATTTGGTTCAGCGCAGCCAGCTTTGCAAGCGGCAATGCTTACAATTGTCGATCCGAGTAAAAGAGGAGTTGCAAATGCTTCATTTTTTACAGCGTTTGATTTAGGAATCGGGTTAGGTGCTATTTCACTTGGAGTTGTTTCACAAATGTTTGGTTATCGTATTTTATTTTCAGGGAGTGCAATTTCAGCATTGATAGCCTTAATTATTTTCGTCTTCTTTGTAAAACAACGATTAGGAAAAAAAGAGTTTGCGTAAACTGGAGGAATAAAGATGAGAATTTCAATTGATCGTAAAGCTCTGCAATGGTTCCAGGAAGAATTACGTATAAAGCACGGTGAATCTGTACGTTTTACTGTAAGGTACGGAGGGGATAGTTCAATTCAGCCCGGATATTCTTTAGGGGTTGTTGCTGAGAAACCCGATGGCGAAATAGTGTCAGTTGAGAAGGAAGGTATTATATTTTTTGTAGATTCTGATGATCTTTGGTATTTTCAAAACTATGATCTATTTGTAAGTTATCATGAGGAAATGGAAGAAATTCAATTTAATTATGTAAAATAATAACTTTATTAAAAATGAATAAGTTTTATATAAAAATTATATTTAAGAGATAGTGAAATAAATATCATATA
>NZ_JBNLYC010000249.1:0-4848 GCF_050172015.1 Bacillus sp. GMa5/1
TAAAAGCTCAGTAATATCATGCATAGGTACCGATATTACTGGGCTTTATGAGTTTAACATTTTGTATGTTTTGTAAAACTAATTTTCTTTTGGAAGTACAATTCTTTTATACAATTGAACTGTAATAAAATAGTAAATCGAGTAAATTACTACAAAAATAATGATTGGTACCCAAATACGATTGTACGGATTAGGCAAAAGAACTCTGAACATGTTCATACCAACTAATACGTGAACAATACCTACAATTGCTGGGACTAAGAATACAAAGAATAGCTCCTTATAAATTGATTGTGCTAATAACTCTTGGCGAACACCGATTTTACGAAGCATTTGATAACGTGTACAATCTTTGAATGCACCAGACAGAACTTTAAACATTAAGCAACTTGCCATCATTGCTAAGTACGCAATTCCGACGAAGAAGCCCATGAACATCAATCCACTGAACATACCATGAAAAGAATTATACATTTGATATTTACTATTCAGTTCTTCAGGTTTCATACTTGTATATTTAGCTAACTGTAATTCGTCAAGTTGTTTCCATTCTTTTAAATATGATTTAAAATCATCTGTTTTTCCAATAAACACAGTACTTTCTCGACCCTTTATACTATGGTACATGTTTTTGTCTACAATTTTTATTTTATGATCAGGATATATATACTTTGGCTGGATTGTTTGGAAAGCGTCGCTCCATTGTTGCGGTGACTTCTTCACGTTTGCACCAATTGGCAACTCTTCTGAAACTCTCTTTGTTTTCCCAAACTCTGCTCTCTCATTTTCATTTTTCAATATTAAAGGACGATTTTTCTCTAAATCCTCTTTTAAATAGTAAATAGACTGACCTTCTATTTTGTAATGATATTCAAGATTCTCAGTAAATAAGATAGTATTCAAAATGTTCTTTTCTTCAGCTGTTGGATTATGAACGACTGAATCGTAAATTTCACTACCATTAACTATTTTTATTACGTTGTTTTTAAATGCCATACCACACGCAATTCCGCCAGCGCCAAGAGCCACTAAGATTGCTACTGTTGCAAGCACATTTGTTAGGCCATTAATGCGGAAATTTAATTGTGCAAAAGTAAAAGCATTGAGGCCTTTTTCACTACGTTTTTTATTACTCTTTAGCTTGTTAATCATAACTGGGAGAAGTGATCCAAATATAAGGTAAGTACCAACTGTTGCTGTGATTAATCCAACGGCCATTAATCCCAGACCCATTAGCGGGTTTGCATATTTCATATAGATTAGTGATGCATAACCAATGCCCAATAAAATCACACCAAGGATTGCAACTACAACTGTCATTTTCCCTTTTATGGCGACACGTTCTGTTTGTGTATCTGCATGTACAAGTTGCAATACAGAAAAACGCGCTAGCTTAATACTACTTATACTTGCTGATAGTACAAATAATGCAAAGAAAAAGATGCAAGTTACCATTATAGATGGCATGTAAAATGCTTGATAACCACTAACAGGAAGTTCTAATTGTTTCATTAGTAACTGACCGATACCTTCTGCGAGCCCTACACCAACTGTAATTCCAATCACAAGAGATGCAGCACCTAATATAATTGTTTCGATAAACATAAGTAAGGTAACTTTATGCTTTTTTGCTCCTAACATCATATACATACCAAATTCTTTTTGGCGAAGAGATGATAAGAAAGAGTTTGCATATAAAATATAAAAAAATGTGATAAATGCTAACAAAAAAGACCCAATTTTAAAGACAGACACAATATCCCTAATAGAAGAGTTAGATTCAAGGAAAGCCTTATTGAGTGCTAATGTTTGAAACATATAAAAAGTTGAAATAGAGACAATCAGACCAACAAGTAAGACAATATAATCTTGCAACTTACTTTTTAGGCCTGACATGGAAAGTTTAAATAACATGATTGAACTTCCTTCCTTACGCTTTTTGTGTACCTAAGTTTGCAAGCACGTCTAAAATTTCTTTATAGAACTCTTCACGTGTACCACCGCGATAAATTTCTTTATATAGCTCACCATCTTGAATGAATAAAATACGCTGACAATAACTTGCACTATATGGATCATGAGTAACCATCATAATAGATACGCCTTGATCTTTATTTAAGTTTGTCATCGCATCAAGTAAACTCGCTGCATTTTTAGAATCAAGCGCTCCTGTTGGCTCGTCCCCTAAAATAATTGCTGGCTCATGCACTAATGCACGCGCTGCTGCTGAACGCTGTTTCTGTCCACCAGATACTTCAGATGGATACTTTTGAAGTATTGCTGAAATGTCTAACATATCAGCTACTTTTTCTACCTTTGGTCCAATATTTCGTGATGAAGCACCTTGAAGTGAAAGTGGGAGTGCGATATTTTCATAGATAGATAAATTCTCTAATAAGTTAAAGTCTTGGAAAATGAATCCTAACTTTTGTGAACGGAAGTCAGAAAGCTCACCTTGTTTCATTTTTGTAATATCCGTTCCTGCAATTTCAACAACGCCGCCCGTTGCTTTATCTAACGTTGAAATTACATTTAATAATGTCGTTTTACCAGAACCAGATGGTCCCATAATTCCGACAAACTCACCCTCTTGAATTGAGAATGAAACACCTTTTAACGCGTGTGATTGGTTCTCCCCTTTTTTACCGTACACTTTTTGGATGTTTTTTACGTCTACAACTGGTTTCGTCATATATATCCTCCTATGTTTGTTTTTTTCATTTCTTTAAAATAAGTTGCTATTCTTATTTGCTACTAACAAAATAGTCATGTTACATCTACTTTTTTCATGAGGTTGTCGTGATGTATCCACTTAAAAGCTGTAAAAAAATTTTTCTCTTTAATTTCTCATCTCTCCTCATCGCTTTGAATACATACATGATAAACTATGAAAATTAGGAAACACCCTGTAAAACCCTTAAGAATTCTTAAGTTTTATAAAAAAAAAGCTTATGGAACCTGTAATTCCATAAGCCAATCTATTTGATTGGATGTTCAACAATAAAAGACATCCAACCGTCTTTATATTTTGCATGTATATTACCATTATGAAGTTCAACAATTCTTTTTGAGATAGCAAGTCCCAGTCCATTTCCCTGGTCATCTTTTCTTGCCTTGTCCCCTCTGAAAAACCTTTCAAACAATTTATTTGGATCGCTAACAGGCGGTCTCTCGACTTTATTTGATACTTTCAAAATTGCCTTGTTACCTATTAGTTCAAGACATATAGATAATTCGGATGGTTTCATGCTGTACTTTATCGCATTCATAAAGAGATTTTCATATACACGTACCATTTTTTCTACATCTATGAAGATAGGTATTGTTTCTTCCTCGATAGATCTTTGAACGATTAAACTTTCCTTTTCAAATATAGGTATGTATTCTCCAACTATTTGTTCCAACAAACCTGATAAATCAACTTCATTAAGGTTTAACTTAGCATCTATACCTGATAAACGAGTATACTCAAACAGCTCATCAATTAAATATTTCAGTCTCTGTGACTTTGAATACGTGGTTTCAAGGTATTCCTGTAATTGTGTGTTACTGTTGTATTGTCCTCTTTTTAATAAATCTATATAACCAATAATAGATGTTAACGGTGTGCGTAAGTCATGAGATACATTGGTGATAAGTTCATTTTTTGTACGTTCTAATCGTCTTTCCTGTTCGAATGTATTTTCCAATTCCTTAGACATATAGTTTATATTTTGAGCAAGCTGGGTCAATTCGTCCTTCCCCTTAACCCCAATTGTCAGACCTAGTTTTCCATTGGCGATATCATTCACATTATCAGAAATGAGCTTCAAATATACTATTTTCTTTCGAACCAATATCAAAAAAAGGATTATAAAGGTAAAGATTGCGAACGCGAATAAGAACAACAATGCCAAATTGAATTCAAACATACCAAATTCTTCGTGTTTTCTAAATAATGGATCTATGACGTATGCCAAAATGAGGATTGTTAAACCAAATGAAATAAAAAAACTAATTGCAACAGCACCAAGAAGTTTTATAATAATCTTATTTCTGAAACTAACATTCTTCATATTTTATACCCAATTCCCCAAACAGTTTTAATATAAATGGGATGTTTAGAATCTTCTTCAATTTTGTCTCTTATTTTTGTAATATGCACCATGACGGTATTATCTGATTTATAAAAAACCTCTTTCCAAACTGATTCATATATTTTTGCTACACTCAGGACAGTCCCTTTGTTGCGGGCAAGTAGTTCGAGAATAGCGAACTCTTTTGGAGTTAACCTTGTTTCTTTTCCCCTTACCCATACTTGATAAGTATCTGTATTCACGGTTAAGTCACCAATTTCTAGAATGCTTCTATTATGTTCTATGGACGTATTGTATTTTTTAAACCTTCTTAATTGGGATTTTACCCTAGCGATTAATTCTAGTGGATTAAACGGTTTTGATAAATAATCGTCTGCACCAGAGGCTAGACCTTGAATTTTGTCTATATCCTCAGATTTTGCAGATAACATGATGATAGGTATATTGCGGTCTTCCCTAATCTTCATACACGCTTCAATACCATCCATATTCGGCATCATAATATCTAAAATAATCAAATCAAACTCCTTTTCTTCTAACAGTTGTAAAGCTTCTATAGCATCTTCAGCTTTTTGAGTTTTCAGACCTTCATTTTCCAGATATACAGAAATAAGATTTCTAATCTCTTTATCATCATCAACAATAAGAATTTTTGACTCCATATGATTCCTCCATATTTTTTCTCATATAAAACTGCTAAAAGCATAAGCAGGTGAGACATTTGTATCTTCTGTTTTCTTAAGCTTGCAAACAGAAGACAAGAAATAACATA
>NZ_JBNLYC010000250.1:0-4811 GCF_050172015.1 Bacillus sp. GMa5/1
TGTTTACTTATCATTTTTTCTCAATATAGTCCAAACTACCAAATATTTGCCGAATCCCCTCTCTATGCTGTGGAAAAATTAGTGTCACCAATTCAATACCTTCTGAAATAATTGATGCATACGTGATACAAAAACTTACAAGTAATATTTTGTCCTCAATTTTTTTATAGGCCGATCAGCTTTACTGTATAGTAGCTCAAGCACTGCAAATTCAGTTGCATTAAGTCCATAAATTTTTAGATCCTTTTCATACGTTTAGTGATTGGCTGTAATTCCCTTGATAATATAACAAATAACTTTAAAGATAAGCTCTCATAATTACCAATCCTTTACAAGTTATCTTGAATTCGAGATTTATTATATTATCGTCGAAATATTATGTCAATAATTCATTTTAGCGTTATCAAGCCACTTATAATTTATTTCTCAACATAAGACATATAGAATCGTTAGAAAATAACTGTTAATATATAGATATCTCAATTACGTTATTTTTTAGAGGGCTTGTTGTCTAGCGCAAGCTCTCTTTTTTCATAGTCTAAATGGAATTCGGACACATTTTATATGGTGAGTTTTGCCCTCTTTTAGCGATAGAGACAAAAAATCTGGTTGTGATGTAAAAACTTCAAAATAACCGCAAATAATCTATAAAAATCAGACATATTAATGAATATGCATTCAAGCGAATCCGGTCTGTTTAAATTTGATTATTGAACTATTTCTCTGTGGCAAAATAAAGCAGCGCTATGGTCGGAAAAGCGATTCCGATCCACAATGCTACACTCCATCCTCCGAAAAAGGATCCAACAGCAACACCCAAAAAGAAAATAGACATGAATAATCCATTTAAGCGACTACGAACTTCTGGTTGCAAAGAGAAAATCAAACGTTGACTTAAAACTGAAAGAGGAATATCGCACTCGATGTTTCCAGCCCCGTCGACTGCAAGCAAAGCAACTTCTAGAGAAGGGAATTCAAAGAGGAGAATTGAAAGAAAACCTTGATATTGAATTATCCATCGATCTCATTTACGGACCAATTTTTTATCGGTTGCTAGTAACCGGTGATAAGTTGGATGATTCCTATGTACATCACTTGGTAACAAGCGCATTCGATGGAATACGATAAACATGAATAACATTCGAAAAAAGAATTAAATGCGCCTTCCTCCTATACGAATAAAATTTCGCTTAACTTAATAAATAAAATATCTAATTATTTAAGCTGATGTATATGAGTCGGTCCCCCACATACATCAGCTTAAGAGTTGAGAATTACCCTAAATGAATGAACATGCAAAAAAATTTATTCTGAGGATTTTACGATATTTTATTTAATCGAAATGTGACATAACTCCTAATATTAGTCTTATTAAGACGCAAGCTCCCTCTCTTCTATTTTTTAATTGAATATTTTAGGTTTATAATGATTTATTTTTAAAGATAATTACCTAATTTATTAACTTATTTTAGAGTAAAAAATAGGAGAAGCCTATCGTGACAGACTCCTCCTAAAAAAACAACCGTTATATACATATTGAAAATAAATTTATTTTATTAATAATGAATATTCACCAGTGTTATCATCAAATTTATACACATTCAAATAATATTTCCCTGGTTTCGCTACGAATTTTCCCTTTATAGCATTTCCTTCATCTTCACCACAAGCTACGTAATTTTGCATGTCTGATTCATGATAAAGTACCCATGTCATCCCAATGTTTTGTTCATTTACCACAGAAATATCTACTTCTTTTGGAACTGTAACATCAAACGTATAAACATCTGTTTGATCAGGAGCAATCAGATTTCCTTTTACAAGCTCATTAAACGGGAGTACCTTTTCCTCTTCAAGGGATCCACCTGTTTGCGGATCTTGTTTTACAGTAACTTTTGTTTGTTCTTTACTTTCTTTTCCTCTACTATCTTTCACTGTTAGTTCCACAGTATATGCTCCTTTTTCTCCATATACATGGGTAGGGCTGACTTCTGTACTTGTTGTACCATCTCCAAAGTTCCATAGATAAGAAATAATTTTTCCATTTTCACTTTCTGTACCATCACTATGGAATTGAATTCCTTCATTTACTATCCCGCTATATGGTCCATTCATATTTACTATAGTCGTTGTTTTTTCTTTTTCCTCTGTTGCAACACCATGGAAAACAATATCATATTCAAATTGATTGGCTGCATTCACACGATAGTTAACAAAATAGGCTGTAACTGTTTTATAGCCGCTCCATCCTGTTTGAGACAACTGCTCCAAGGTTTGATTGACTTGTTTACTCATTGTTTTCCAGTCTTCAGACTCACCTTTTGATGTACTACCTATGTACTTGCCTTCTACAGTAAATGTGTTAAAAAATTGAGACTCATGTTTTGTGATTTTTGCATCTTTTATATTAGTTACATCGACAATTTCTTTCTTCACTTCAGCTAACGGCTTAGGTGCATGTTGTATTAAGTAATCATTTGTTACTTGTGGTACATTGTATTTATCTTGATTATCAATCAACTGCTGCATATACGTTTGATATTCTGTATTCAGCTGTGCATCTTTACTTAATGCTTCACGATACGCGTCATAATTTTTCACATCGTTTGCACGGATTAAATCCTGAATCTTATCAAAGGTTTCAAAGTGGTGATTATATAGATAAGACTGTAGTGCAAAGGAATAATTATAAAAATCCCATGATCCATATTTTGCGAACAAAGTTTGCTTTGCAGTATAACGGCTTGCCGGATCAGATGATAAGCCACTTATAATACTTTTACGTGGAACAACATTATTTGTACGTGTAGATCCTGCAAAGAATTCTGCATTCCCTTCTTGGAACCAAGTTAAGCGTTCATTTTGATATAGTTCTCCACTCCCAAATAAACCAGGAACCTCGTATCTTCCTTGTAAATAATGAGTGAATTCGTGACGGAATAACTCTTCTAGACTATAAATACTCTGTTTTGGTGTACGCTCATATGTAAAGAAAGTACCCTTCTCTTCAATATAAATACCGCCGTTGTTCGTTTCATATCCATATAATTGTCTATTTAATTGATAATCATCTGGATTATTATAAATTACAATTGTCAGCACATCATCTGCGTTACCTGGTTCTAGTGCTTTATCATTTCCAATTACACGGTGATATTGTGCCTTTACTTCTTTGGCTGCCCAATATAACCTTTTAATTTTCTCTTCTGTTACTTTATCGCCTGTCTTAAAAACAATAGATCCATCATCAAATGTATATGTTTTAGGTAAGTATTGTAACTTCCCTTCTTCACGTATTTTCTGTAAATCTACTGTATTTCCATCATAATCTTTTCCACCGTAGTTTGTTTTGATTTGCTCTACCGCTATAAAATAAGGTCCACTTAGGCGAGGATACATATTCATCGCTTGTGTAATAACTTCCAATCCTTTGTTTGGATTGCTATGAAATTTCCCTAAACGTCCTGCATAATAAATCCCATTATTAATTAGCCAACTATTCTCAGTTGTTAAATTCCGTATGAGAGCAATTCTACTAACCTCATTTATAAAGTTATCTATCTTTCCATACCACATTGTTGCATTAGGCTTTTTATTCGTTTCCTGCAAATAAGATTGTATATCATAATCAATACCTTTTACGATTTCATATACAGCTTGTTCTTTCATATAATCATTAGCATACATAGAAAGGTTATCATTAAACTGTTTTAAAATATTTGCCGCATACTGTACTGTTTCAGCATCACTAGAAGCATTACTAATTAATTTCCCATACGCAACTACTACTCTATCTTGCTCAGCTGTACCTAATGTAAAGTTTGGATTTTTTGCAATAGCTTTTAATGCTGGTAAACATTTGTCATGGAAGCTTCTCTCATTTAAGTAACCTACTTCATTATTAAAATATCCCACATAAAAAGCAGAACGTAATATCTCAACAAAAGTTTCAATTCCCATTGAGTCCTCTTTCGTAAAAGATTTCCCTCGTCGTCCTAATTCATTAATGATAACGTTCATACGTTCTCTATTTTGATAAAAAGCTTTCGTATCTTGATTGAATTGAAATAAGTCTGTAATTTGATTCCATGAAACTCTTGATAGCGTATCAATGAATTGACTATCAGGCATTTTATTCAGTTCTGCCAGAGTATAGCTTTGCTTTAATTGCCTGTCATTATGTTTCATCACCGAAGTTGGCCTTTGTGAAAAATCACCTACTTTTAAACGCTCTTCAAAAGTTAAAGTTCCATCCGCTTTTGTAGCATGTGCAATTTCATCTTTTAAAGTTTCTGTCCCAATCGGTTTCATCTGTAACGTATTATAGGGTGCTTTTTCTTCTGCGGATACCTGTGTTTGAATACTTCCAAATGATAATGCCATCGTACTAATACCGATCATCATTTGAGTAAATTTTAAATTCTTGTTCATAACATTTCCTCCATTTATATATTCCACCCAAAAATATAACATTTCATTTTAATAAATTATCATAAAATGTATTATTACATATTGTTTAATATGAATTTCTATATAAATTAATATTAAACAAAGCATTATTGAATCTCTTTCTTTTTCCATACATACTCATAAATTGAGTAAACTTTTTGTTTGGAATTTACAGGTTCGTTGCACGAAACCAGACTCTCTGGCAAGATTTCTTAAGATGTTCGGGGATAAATAACATTGAATTTCTTGAGCAAATAGTTGTAGTTCATCAGATACAAAAATAGACATAAAAAACGCTATCCTTTCCTATGATTCTAGAGAAAGAATAGCGTTTTTTTACTCGTTCAGTACTTAGTAGGTAT
>NZ_JBNLYC010000251.1:0-4777 GCF_050172015.1 Bacillus sp. GMa5/1
TTTGAAATGATTATTATCATTTCATTAGGAGTTGATGTAAAAAGATGAAAAGATACGAAGAATTGGACTCTATAAGAGGGATTTCTTCATTAGTAGTAATGATTGGTCATCATTTAATGATTTTTTCAGCATTTCAAAATTACAGTTATGAAGATAATAAACCATTTGTTGTGTATCTATTAAAAGAAACGCCTGCTCGTCTAATTTTTAGTAGTGGTAACGAATCAGTTATTATCTTTTTTGTTTTGAGCGGATTTGTTTTGTATGAATCTATTCAAAAAAACTATAGTAGCTATGGGTCATACCTTTTAAAACGTATATGCAGAATATATATTCCTTATATTGTGGCAATAATTATAGCTATTGTATGCCAGATTACAATTAGTGAATATGGTATTTCTTATTTAAGTGAATGGTTTAATCGCTCATGGACGATTGAAAGTTCTTCAAGCTTAATCGCACAACATATTTTATTGGTTGGGAAATATAATACAGATGCATATAACGGTGTGATTTGGTCACTTGTCCATGAAATGCGAATATCAATAATTTTCCCGTTAATTTTGATGATTTGCTTACGAAAAACGTTAAGGTGTTCATTACTATTATTGTTTAGTTTTAGTATATGTTCTGTCGTAATATTATTTTTGTTTCGCTCGGGCTTAACATTAACAAGCTATGCATTAACATTGCATTACACAGTACTGTTTTTACTAGGAGCACTAGTTGCGAAGTATAAAAATAATTTAATAGTTTTTTATAGTAATTGTACTAAAAACACGAAAATTGCATGGTTTTTATTTGCGATTTTACTTTTTATGTATGAAGGGCTTATAGGAGAAATTAAAGTGCTCAATAATTTTATATTTCGAGACTACGTAGTGGCGATAAGTGCATGTTTATTTGTCATATTAAGTTTGTCAATATCAACTTTGTCGTCCTTGCTACATAATAAATATTTGTTATATTTGGGGAAGATTTCTTACAGTCTTTATTTATACCATATTATATCGTTGTTTTCCCTTATATACATGCTCCATGAAATATTACCGTTGCCTATTATTTTAATTTTTTCACTTGTTTTTTCGTTTATACTTGCAATGCTTTCGTATGTATATGTAGAAAAATTTGCATTCGGAGTCGGAAAGTATGTAACAAAACAAGTGGATAGAAGAGAGAAAGGGTTATCTGTAAAGAGTGAATTGCAGGATGTTATTCAGAAAAGGGCGGTGAAATAATTGAAGCAAGAAATGAGTATAAAAGATTTTCAACAATTACTGAAAAGAAGATTCGTAACGATTATTTTAACGATGTGTTGTTTAACCGCTTCTTTAGTTCTTATCTCTATGTATGTTTTAAAGCCGTCATATCAATATTCAACGCAAATTCTTGTTGGGAATTTAGATGAGTTTAATAAGGAAAATTCAACAAATAAAACACAAGAAAATAAGCAACTAGTAACATCGTATGTTGATATTTTAAAAAGCCCATTAATTATTTCAACAGTCAAAAAAATTTTGAAATTAGAGCAATCAAGTTATGAATTAGCACAAAAAATCTCGGTTGTGAATACGGACAACTCACAAATTGTAACTGTTACAGTAAAAGATTCCAATCCGAAAATCGTGAAAGACATTGTAAAGACATTGGCAGAGCAATCACAAAAAAGCTTTCAACAGTACACAAATGTACAAGGGGTGAAAGTATTAACTGATCCTGAGTTACAGGAACAGGCTGAAAAATTGTTTCCGAAATTTCAACTGATCATTCCTATTTCTTTAATTGTTAGTTTTTTTGTTGGGATAGGTTTAGCTGTATTTCGAGATTATTTTGATGAACGTATATACACGGAACAGGATTTAGAGAAAATAACAACAGTCTCTGTTATTGGTCACATAAATATGGAACCAAATAGAAAAAAGAAACCTACAGAGGTTGATAAAAAATCATCTATATATCGAGGTGAACATGTCGATGTTTAGAACAAAGAAGCAGCTGCCATTCAATTTGCATGATGATCTGATGAAAGAGCAGTTTTATACGGTGTATCACGAGCTGAAAAAATCCGGAAAACAACTGTTCACAGTTAGTTCAACGAAGGACAGAGGTGTTGTTGCCTCGCTTATAGTAAATATGGGTCTAGTGTTTGCGGAAATGAAAAAAAAGGTGTTACTTATTGATGTGAATTTTTCTGACCCTAAACTACATGTATTATTACAAAGTGATCACATGATAACAGTAAACGATATAATAAGCTCTTCCTCCTGCAATTATGAATCTTTTTCTAGTAATTTGTCTAATTACTTATATTGTATTCCTGCAAAAAAAACAGTACATACAGGGACGCCTTTAGTTGCTATGGATGAATTTGATAATGCGATTGCTAAGTGGAAAGAAGATTTTGATTACATTTTCGTTTATTCTTCTGAAGTATTTGAACTTCCTGCTACGCACATTATTGCAGGGAAATGCGATGGAGTGGTTTTAGCAGTTAAAAAGCAAAAAGATTCATTACGTACAGTGCAAAAAGTAATAGCGGATATAAATAGGAAAGAATGTGAATTAATAGGTATAATTTTATATTCTTGAATGTGGGGGTAACGATCCATGATTCGTGAAACAAATCAAGCCAAGTTGTATACGATTCCGGCTCAAGAAAAGCCTAGCATATTGAATCGAAGTGTAAAACGCTTGTTTGATATTATATTTTCAATCATATTGTTACTATTAACAATACCAATTATGTTGTTCTTTTGTATTATGATTACCTTAGAAACATCAGGGGCTCCAATATACTTTCAAGAACGTTTAGGTATAAACGGGAAGAAGTTTAATGTATTTAAATTAAGGTCGATGGTAAAGGATGCTGAAATGAACGGACCACAATGGGCAAAAGAAAATGATCAAAGAATTACAAAAGTTGGATTGTTTATAAGAAAAACGAGAATTGATGAATTACCACAGCTCTTAAACATTTTAAGAGGAGATATGTCTTTTGTAGGCCCTAGACCAGAGAGAGAGTTTTTTTATAATGAGTTTGATGCGTATATTCCAGAATTTAAGGAACGTTTAATAGTAAAACCAGGATTAACAGGATGGGCACAAATAAATGGAGGGTATAATCTTGATCCAAAGGAAAAGTTGAGGCTGGACATGGAGTATATTGAAATGAAAACATTTCGGATGGACATCCGTATTTTATGTAAAACCGTTTTAATTGTATTGAACGGTAATGGTGCAAGATAAATATATATGTAAACAAACAACATATGTAAGTAGGTTACTTGCAAAGGAGAACTTGTATGGGTAGATCTATTCTAAGCAATATTATCCATCTATTTTATAGTACGATTTTAGCTAACCTTCTTCAGGCCGTCAGTTTAATTGTTTTAGCAAACTTTTTTAACGCACAACATTATGGGATGTTTAGTGTTGCCATAGCAGTGACGTTTGTTATGTTATTTTTTACAGACTTAGGACTTAGTAATACGTTTCTTCGAGAAGGGGCAAAGGATGGAGCAGATTTAGAGCAGATTTTATCATCGTATATAAAAATAAGGATGATTCTACTTATTTTTGTTTCTATCATCGGTTATATTGCTATTCATTATATGTATGCGGATAAAAATTTAATTTATATGATGATAAACGTAATGTTTTTCATGTTAATAGGATTAACTTGGCAAAACATAGGGATTGCCTATTTTCAACTGACGGAACGTATGAAGTATATAGCGCTCATAAAAGTTGTATCAGCATCAGTTGTCATTATAATTACATGTTTTTGTATTTTCGGAGAGTTACCGGTGTATGTAACAGCTCGCTTATATGCTTTTGGGTATATGATTGGTGGTTTATTCAGTATATATATCATGAGAAGAAAGACGAAAATGAATATGAAAGTCGTAATTCATAAAGCGTTATTTTGGCAATTAACTCCCTTTATTATTAGCGGTTTTTTAATAATGAGTACGCCACAATTAGCGCCTATCTTGCTTAACTATACATTGCCATTAAGTATGGTAGGTGTTTTTGCAGTGGCGTACCGGATGCCGGCAGCTTTATATCAAGTACCAGGGGTAATTGCAGGTGCATTTTTTCCGGTGCTCTTTAAGCATTATAACCAGAATAATATAGAAGAGCATACGAAATTAAATTTACTTCAAATTAAATCAATGGCGATTGTAGGAATATGTATGACGATCGGTTTATATCATTTAGCACCATACTTTATTTCTATATTTTTTCATGAAGAATGGAGGAATGCAGTAGAACCACTCCAAATATTATCATTTCTTATTGTGCTACAAAGTCTAAATATTGCCATTGCTGACGGTTTAACGACGAGTGGTTGTCAAAATAAGAGGACTGTTGTGCAGTGTGTAGCATTGGTGATAGGTGGGGTTATGCTTTATAGCTTTAGTAGTCTTGGTGGAGTGATAGGAGCGGCATACGCTATGGTTTTATTTGAAATAGTCGCTTTAGTGGGATATATAGCGGTAAGTGTAGTGAAGAAAAAAATTGTATTCCAAATTGTAATACCGTATACAATTTATTTTGGTGTAACCTTTATTGGAGTGCAATATATATTGCATACATATCATTTAATTGCGCTTGTTCTTAATATACTAATTGTAGTAGCTGCCATATTCCTATATGATTATGAGCTAAAAAAACTTCTTCTTTCTTTTATAAGAAAAATACGCAAAAAGGATTATATTACGAAACAGGGGATATAGCCTATGGAAAATAATATGAAAGTTTTTGTGTTTTAGAA
>NZ_JBNLYC010000252.1:0-4775 GCF_050172015.1 Bacillus sp. GMa5/1
AAGAAGGTGTAAAAATGAAGAACAAAATAAATTTACAAATGCAAAATATAAGTTTTGTTATAATAATGGCTTTAGCAGTATGGTTAAAAACATATCTTATTACGCGATTCAGTTTTGATTTAAAAATCGAGTCTTCAACGCAAGAGCTCATTTTGTTTATTAGCCCTCTAGCCGCATCATTAGCATTTGTTGGATTAGCATTATTTGCAACTGGTGAAAAGCGAAATTATATAGCGCTCTGTATTAATTTCTTATTAACAATCGTGCTTGTTGGAAATGTAATGTTCTATGATTTTTATAGTGATTTCGTTACATTACCAGTACTTGGACAAACCTCAAACTTTGGCCAATTAGGCGGCAGTATTATAGAAATATTAAACTACAAAATTATACTCGCATTCGTAGACATTGTTTTCTTCTTTATTTTATTAAAAAAGAAATCATTGGTCTTTAAAACAGAACGTGTAACTCATTCTACGCGCTTGTTATACTTTCTTTTAACGATTGGTGTATTCTTTGCGAATCTACATCTTGCAGAAAAAGAGCGCCCTGAATTATTAACAAGATCATTCGACCGAGTCATGCTTGTCAAAAATTTAGGCTTATATACTCACCAAGTATATGACTTAACACTGCAAGTAAAAGCTGGGTCACAAAAAGCACTTGCTGATAGTAGTAAATTACAAGAAACTGAAAACTACGTAAAAGCAAATCAAAGCGAGCCAAACCCTAATATGTTTGGTGCAGCGAAAGGAAAAAACGTAATTGTCGTCACTCTTGAATCCTTGCAGACCTTCTTAATAGGCGCATCAGTGAACGGGCAAGAAGTTACACCATTCCTAAATGAATTCATAAATGAAAGTTATTACTTTGATAACTTTTTCCATCAAACTGGTCAAGGGAAAACATCCGATTCAGAATTTCTAATCGATACGTCGTTGTATCCATTAAATCGAGGAGCTGTATTCTTCACACACGGTAACAATGATTATACTGCAACTCCAGAAATTTTACGTCAACAAGGTTATTTCACTTCTGTATTTCACGCGAATAACGCAACATTTTGGAATCGTAATATTATGTACTCCGCTCTTGGTTATGACCGTTACTATAATGAACTTGATTACAAAATCACACCAGAAACAAATTTAAATTGGGGATTAAAAGATATCGAATACTTTGATCAATCAGTAGATATATTAAAAACTGTTAATCAACCATTCTATGCTCGTTTCCTTACTTTAACAAACCATTATCCATTTACGTATGATGAAGATACAAAATTCATTGAACCATACAACTCTGGTAATGGCGTATTTGATCGTTACATCGTAACAGCACGTTACTTAGACGAATCCATTAAAAAATTTATTGAACGTCTAAAGGCCGAGGGGCTTTACGATAATTCTATTATTGTGTTATACGGTGATCATTATGGAATTTCCGAAAAACATAATCGTGCAATGGCACAGTTTTTAGAAAAAGATCAAATAACAGAATTTGATACTTTAAATTTACAACGTACGCCTTTATATATTCATATTCCTGGACAAACAGAAGGTCAAACTATTTCAAAGCCTACGGGACAAATCGATATGAAACCTACTATTCTAAATTTATTAGGTGTTGATTCTACGAATGATATCCGTTTTGGCCATGATATGTTTTCAGATGAATATACTGGCTTTGTTGTTTTACGTGATGGTAGCTTCGTTACAGATAAGTATGCATACAAAAACAACACTTTCTACGACCGTATAACAGGTGAAATTGTAGATTTACCAAAAAAAGAAGCTCAAGCCCTCATTAAACGTGCACAAAATGAATTACGAATGTCTGACAAAATTATTGAAGGCGATTTATTACGTTTCTCAGAAAGCAATAAAATTAAAACTGGCGAAGTACAAACTAAAATTAAAGAAACAGAAAAATAATCTATATGAAAAAGGAGCAACTTATTACAGTTGCTCCCTTTTACTTTTATTCTACACTTGTTTCTAAAGCTACATCTGTATAGGTATTATCATTACCTATATTTAAAATTACTTCACATTGACGCAATCTCAATTCAAAGAGCATGATAGAATCATGATAAACTTCAGGATTTGATTTCATTTTATGTAACATCTCTTGTTTTTCTTGTATTTCTAATTGCGTATTTTCTACAGCTTGCTTTAAGGAGTTAAATGGATTCCTAAAGAATATATGAATATCCCTCTCTTGTGTGTTTTCAAACAGCTCAAATTGCAAGAAAAATTTCTTCATAATAGAAGCCGTTACTTCAGTATAATCTTCATTTTCTACATACTGTTTATATTTGTTATATAGCATAGATTTATTTTTAGGAAGAACTCCAAATAATTTACCGGCACTTTTTAGTAAAAATTGTGCTGGCGTAAATCGACGTAAAATATTTACTTCATCCATTTGTATTCTAGTCGTCATCCTGTCAGTATCTCTGCGCCAGTCATCAAGCACTTTAAAGTCACATTCTAACTGTATTTTATTTTCTCCAAATAGTGAATTAAGCCCTTCACTAAGTTCTTCTAAATACGTTTGACTTTGAAGAAGCTCATTATTAGAAGTTGCAATCCAATTTTGCATAGAAAGAGCAAGATTAGGTAATACAGTTTGTTCTAAATATTTATGCACTCTTTCATTCATTGCTTTATTTAGTTCCGTATCCATGTGCCCGAAATCACTTTCTTCACTAATTAAATTAGAACAGCTCTTTAATATCTTCGGAATATTTTCGGTAAGATCATTTGTAATTTCAGTCTTCATTGAACGATATGATTGTGTAATGAAATGAATTTTTTCCCTTTCAAATGCAGTAAGGTTATTAATGCTACCGTTTAGTTTCACTAGCATATCTTCATTCCAATTAATAGCATCCACCAGGTTATTTTCTTTCTCAACACGTTTCTCCAAAAGATATGTAATTGTTTTTCGAATGAAAAATAATAACTTTTCAGTACGTTCTGCATCGATATTTTTATGATTAAAGTTAAAATGAATAAACTCGATTAAACCATTTAATTGTTGACTACTTGTATATAACGAGGAATAAGGGAAAATTCTCGCATACGGGAAATATGTATTTATTCTCGTTGCCGTATCATGTAATACCCTTTTCACTTCTGCTTCACTGTAAATGTTATCGATTTTATTTAATAAGAAATGAATTTGTAAATTTGGCGTATGTTCTTGAATACTTAATAGAATGTCACGTTCTTTATCAGTAAAAGGTGAATCCGCATTCAATACGAACAGTAATTCGTCTACAGAATTTAAATATTCGAATATCTCATCTCTAGTGTCGTTATTTCTATTAAAGCCAGGTGTCACTACAAATGTAAGTTTATTTTCATTTAAAAATCTGCATGGTAATTTAAATTCAACACACGCTCTATCTCTATATGTTTGATGGTGCTGAGACATCATATTATGGTAATCAGTGATATCTTCCGTTGTTGTAATTGCTGAGTCTGTTATAGCGTTTATTTCTATATGAGCATCATTTTTTAAAACTACTACATTTGAAATTGATTTTTCTAATATATTTTCTCCTAATATAGAGTTAATAAATGTAGTTTTTCCGTTCCCTGAAGTTCCCGTTACTAAAATACGATTTGTTCTTAAATCTGCGAGCTCGTCAACTAACCATTTAAATCGGTGACCTATTTCTATATTCTGCTTTTGTGCCCACTGTGTAATAGATTCAAAAAGGTGTAAGCTGTACTCTAAGCCATTTACATGATTAATAGAATGTGACAGTAAGTTTTCCGCATGTTCTATATTTGCTGAATCTATTTTGGAAGGGAAAATCTCATCCCATGCCAATACAGCTGCAGATGGAAATACAGCATAAGATGGATTGACTACCTTTAACCAGTTTGCTAACAGATTTGGTATGATATCGTCTAATTGTCTAAGCGTATATTGACCTTGAATTAATGTAAAGTACGTTTCTTCGTAAAGAGCAGAAACTTTGTTCCATATATCGGACGAATGTATTTCAATATGTAAGAAAAATTCATTTATTGTATTAAGCCATAATAAATAATTTGGTTCATCTTTATAACTGTTCCAAAGTGATGAAACCATTTGTGTAAATTGTACTTGATCTACATTATTTAATGTAGCTAATGCATCATAAAAATAGTCTGGTGAAATATGTTTAGTAAACCCTTTATCGATATATCCTTTTAACACCTCAAACCACGGATACGACTCTATTCGAATTAACTCATTCACAGCAAGCTCTACTGCACTATCAAAATCTTGCTGTTCCTCATAAAAGGAACGGGCAATTTTTGTGACGTTCGGATAATCAGGATTTAAAGAAACTGCTTCTTTAATAACACCGAAAGCTGAATCAAAATTATTTTGCTCAATGTAAAGAGAAAGTAATTGTAACCTAATTTCGGTCATCAATATTTTATTATCAGTAGTAATGGAAGTATAAATATTTTCAGCATATGGTAATTGATTAAGTTCGAAATAAGCATCCGCAATATTTTTTTGTGCCCATGGTGCTAATTCATTACTAACCTTCTCCCATTTAAAAATAGCTGCTTCAAAATCTTGATGACGATAATAAAATTCACCTTGTGCAAAACGAATATAAGACCCATCAGAAATCTCATTTCGTTCTTCGTTTACATAAGCTTGTCCAAGTACGTCAAGAATTGACTTTGTTTCATTCTCCATTAGGAACGTTTCATAATACATCTTTTTTATTAATTGTTTTTCTAATCTCATCTTTTCCCCCA
>NZ_JBNLYC010000253.1:0-4768 GCF_050172015.1 Bacillus sp. GMa5/1
TAAAATAATGTTAACACTAAAAATTTGTTATAATTAGTAAAGAATTCTATTAATTAGATAGAGAGGATACAATATTATGGGTTATAAATTTCGTAGAATTATCCAGTTTTCCCCGGGTGTGAAAATTAACTTTACATACACAGGTATGGGAGGGAACTCTATTTCACCTGAATCAAGAACAACAACTTATGTACCTGGAACTGGAATCTCGTATACACCACGAATAGCTGAGTCAAACAATTATTATATACAACGAGGATATCAAGGACCAAACACTTCCTATCCCACTATGGATGAACAAGATTACAATACGGTAAATGCATTTGAGCCAGTAAAAGAAACCCAAACTTACCTTGTTACTGCTTTTCGTAAAAAGGATAATCAAGTAAACTCCGTAGGTAGAAAACTCATGAAACCACTTTCCATAATTACAGGCGTTTTCGCGGGCCTATTCTTAATTATGATGCTTATTATACCTGCTCTAATCATGGCATTCTTTTCTTTCCTATGCTATAAAAATATAAAAACACCATTTGCAGTTGTATGCCCAGAATGTGATGCTGAGAATCTATTCATTTTTGAAGAAGAGAAGATCGCTTGTCGTAAATGTGAGAGTACTCTTATAATCCAAAAATAAATGGTTCTCAAATTAACATCTCTTTATTAGTCAAAATAATATAAATCTAATTATAAATATAAATAGATATAAAGAGGGATAAGTGAATATCATTATTAACTTTGAAGCGTTTAATCCAACTATAAACGACTTAGCTATCAAACTTGCTATGGTACTGTTTATACCGTTATTCTTAGCATTGATTGTCAAAGTGATACTTATGAAATTTATGAAAGAATCGATTGCTGGCAGATTAGCAAGTCTATCTTTGTTATTTTTTATGTACTATGTATTTAAATTTGTTACAGCTTAAAAGGCACCTTATGGTGTTTTTTTATGTATTAAAAGACCTACCTATTTCCCTAGGTAGGCCTTTTGTGACTTTGTATTTACAAACGATGATATTATGACAAAACCCCATAATCCTCAAACTCTCTAATCGTTCTTCTTCAATACACTTAAACTGGTTCTATGTATACTAGTCTAAAGTACGAGCAGCTGCATAGAATGATCCAGAACCACCATTTCTGTGAGTAACTTTAAGCTTATATTTACCTTTTGGAAGAGTATTGTACGTATTTGTAAAACCCTTTCCTGCTGCTAACGATCCAGAACCAATAACATTACCTTTTGAGTCTTTTAAAGACCAATCAAGTGTACCTTTAGTATTGTTTGTCATATGAACTCTCATATCTGCTTTTTTTACATGCTCGAACGGTACTTCTCTTTCACCATTCATCAGACTGAAATCATCTTTAAGTATTTGGGTACGTTGGACAATTGGTGCAGAATTTTTAGTATTATCTACACCTTCTGTACTTGCTGATACTGCTCCAATCCCTCCAGTTAATGCGATACCAGTTGCTAATGTTCCTACTACTAATTTCTTAAACATAATAAATCCCCCTTAAATATGTTTTATAACTTGCACCTTAAATGTATCACTTTTGTAACTTTTGTAAATATTTTCAATTTATATAAATATTTATTTAATTATTAACAATATTGGAATTACATTTTATCAAATGGAAAATAGAGGGATTTGAAGGGTTATGTAAAAATGCATAATAAATCAAGCAAATATCATGATATACTCTCAAAGAACTAATACAAAATTTCTTTAGATTGGAAAACTAAAGTCTTATCTACCTAAAAGGAAGGCGCCTTATGGCGTCTTTTCTCTATTTTCAAAAGGACCTTCTCAATTCATTCTTGAAAACATAAGGTAAAGTGAACCCATTAAAATCCATGGAATGAACCCTAGTTTTACCCTCTAATCTAAAGGAGGCACTATTGTTATGGGATATGGTGGTAGTTGTGGCGAAGGCTGCGGTTTCGCTGGAGGTTTCGCTTTATTAGTTGTATTTGTATGGAATACAACTATTACATCAGCATATGAGCCAGGCCGTTACGTTGCTGTGGTGAAACTTGCTGGCGATGCTTATAAGAGCGAATGGTTCACAATCAATAAGTAATTGCTATGCTGTCCTAAGAATGACAGTATAGCAATTACTCTCATCTTAGATACTACAGTGATGTTTTCATACATAAAATACAATTATCAAGTCGGAGGAAGGCACCTTACGGTGTATTTTTTTTGAATTTATAACTTTTTTTAGAAATTATTTGAAAAAATATACATAATAATATATCATTATATTGTAATTAATTAAATTAAAATGTTTAGGGGGATTTTTTATGAAATTAGGAAAATTAGCATTAGTTGGAGTATTAACATTTGGTGGATTTACTGCAGTAGAAATGATTAAACCTACTTCACAAGCTGCAGCAGCTTATGAAGAACCATATTCTGATCCATATAATGATAGTTGGGGATTTTCATCACCAAATAATTTTGAATATCTATCCACATTTCCAAATGCACACATGATTAAAAAATCATATAGAACTGGAGATATCTTAAATTACTCTCTTAGCTCAATAAAAGATGACTCAGGAGCTGTTATGAAGATTTTTAAAGTTGAAGCTGGAAAAAAACCTGTACGCTATAGAACAATTTATCCTCAATTTGATGCTAATTACCAAAACCCTACTTGGTCAACTGTGATTACAGATGTATATACTCCTGGTAGCTATATTGCTGTTATAAAACATGTCAATGATTCAATAGGTTACGGCGTAAGTGATTGGTTTACAATTAATAAATAATAACAATTATCCTTGTAAACACCATCTTTATTGTAATGATAAAGTGGTTCAAGTCAGAGGAAGGCACCTTAGGGTGTCTTTTCTTTATATTTATAACTTTTTTAGAAAATATTTGAAAAAATATACATTTCGTTGTATCTTATTATAGAGATTAATTGTTTTTTAAATAGAAATATTTAGGGGGATTTTTTATGAAATTAGGAAAATTAGCATTAGTCGGAGCATTAACATTTGGTGGATTTACTGCAGTAGAAATGATTAAGCCAGTCTCTCAAGTACAAGCAGAAACAGTAAAAGCAAGTGATCCTTTCAATGATGAGTGGGGAATTACAAATACATACATTTTACATGACTTTATCCCAGGTTTCATTCCTCGTTTAGCATATCAAGTTGAAAACAGCTATACATCAGTGAGTCCGTATAATCGTTTCTTAATGGTTCGTGAAACCGTTCAGGAAGACCCTACCGACATTGTAAAAATCTTCAAAGTTGAGGACACAGGCAAATTAACACGATTAAAAACAATCGAACCAACGTATTGGGTTGACCCAACGGACAACCAAAAATATCAAATGTGGGAAACATATATTAACGGTAATTACCCACCAGGAAAGTATGTTGTAATTGGTTTCATTGATGGGCAACATCAAAAGAGTCAATTCATCACTATTAACAAATAAAACAATATGAGAGCTCCCTCGGGAATTCTCTATAAAAATAAAACATTATTTAGAGAAATTCATTAGGCATGGCCACTAGCAATTGGTTTACAATTAATAAGTAATAACAATTATCCTTGTAAACACCATCTTTATTGTAATGATAAAGTGGTTCAAGTCACAGGAAGGCACCTTTGGGGTGCCTTTTTATTTATGGATTTTTTCGGAAAATATTCGAAATATAATACAGTTGATTATATTATTATGTGTGTATGATTTCTGGTTTTAAAAATTAATAGGGGGAAACAATAATGAAGTTAGGAAAATTAGCATTAATTGGTACGTTAACTTTTAGCGGTTTTACTGCAATAGAAATGAGTAAGCCTACCTCACAAGCAGCTGCAGCTTACTCAGATCCATTTAATGATGATTGGGGATTTAAAACCATTGTGGATTTACAAAATTCAGAGGAAAGTACATATCAACCAGATTGGAAGATTGGGAATTTAATAACTGGTGATACATTTTACTTAACACAGCACTTTGGTAGAGAACATTTTGGTGCGCAAATGAAAATTTTTAAAATCCACACAAATGGTAGCCTAGAACGATTCCAAACAATAGAACCAGAATTTATTCCTGGAACAGAAATTTGGCAAACCCCTATCACAGATAGCTATACAAGCGGTACTTATGTCGCTGCAATTAAATATCGTGGTGAATTCACGTATTCAAATCAATTTACAATCAATTAAGGCTGTAATAAATTGAAAAAAGGCACCTTTGCGTATCTTTTCTTTTGTACATTATATCTATTACGTGCTCATTGATTTTTTATGTACGTTTGATATAATTACTGTAGTAGTATTACAGTAATAGCTTGTGTATATAATAAAAGAAGAGATGCGCTAACATCTCTTCTAATAACTGCTACCGTCAGGGTGGTGGTTATATCATTTATTTTTTACGAAACCCACCCTTTTGCTTTGGACGGCGACGAGGAGTGGGTTTTTTGTTATCTTTTTCTAAAATTTGTTTCCTAAAAACATACGCAGAAACTTCACGTACAATGGCTTTCACAAATTCTTTTAGAAGCTCAAACAAAAACTCCATAGGTATATCACCCCCTTTCCTTCCAAATGGAAAGAAGGGATAACCAATCACCCTCACAATATACAGTTAATCCTATTCTATCATACTAGTACAATCTCACCAATATAAAAAAGACCACCATTACCTGGCAGTCCTTTTTGGGTAGTTTTAGAAATTAAATTATAACATATTAATATACAAATTATAAATATACTTTTCACAAAGATACTAT
>NZ_JBNLYC010000254.1:0-4703 GCF_050172015.1 Bacillus sp. GMa5/1
GTTCCATATATCACGACCTCCTATATATAAAAAGCGACTAGAGCCGAAGCCCTAGCCGATCAGTTTCGATTATTTTCTTTTAGTAGAAAGACCCGTAATCTTAGCGTGGGCTGCTTCTTGTAACATTTCTAGCGTGTACTCGCCGACGATCATTCCTTGCATGTAGTCGCCTTTCTTACCTAAGTAAGTGTGAGCGAATTCACGCGTTTGTAATGGACGTATAGATAAACGATTCGCGTCGATTACTAGGATTTCGCCCGCAGGCATGTTGTTATTTAGTACGATCTCAGCGTTACCGAAGTCTGAGATATAGTGGTCTACTACACTTCCTCGTCCATTGTCCATACGGTCTAGGCGAATTGATGCATTATCGAAGTTAGATATAGCAATCTTTTGTGTAGCACCTACGATAATTTTGTAGTTACCGCTAGCAGTAGAACCACTTTTCTCGAAGATTGCTCGGAATGCTTCGATTAGATGCTCATCTGAGATTGCTGCGCCGTTAGCTTTGATCACATTTGTCTGAATGAACGAACGTACCCCGCGCATCATACGCTTGTTGCCTTTCTCGTACTTAATGCCGTTGATTACCGCTTTTTCTAACGCTAGCGCTAGTTCTAGTTGTTTCTTTTGCTTTTCTTTCTCGTACTCATTATCTACGCCATGCTGAGTGACCGCCATTGCCGTACCCGTGATCTCTACAGTCTCGTCGAAGATTTGTGTAAGGTTAGAAACTCGCTTACGTGGCTTGTGACGAACATCGCGAGCGTCTGCCCCCTCTTCGCCTTCTACGAACATTACTTCTACTACTTCACCAACTTCCGCAGCAGCCGCAACCGTATCAGCGTATCCACGCAATACTGTTAACTTTTCGCCTTCGACTTTAGCTACTAAGATTAACTCTTCGCCGATTCGGATTACTTGACGAGATCGGAACGCTTCGCCATTTTCTACTTCGATAGATGTAGCATCAGCAGTTAAAGCCGCCGTCAATGCGCTCTCTTGTTCGAACATTTCATCTTCGAACCAAACGTGCTCAACGTTCGTTACTGGGATTCCGAATCCTACTAGATTTAACATAGGTGTTTGTAATGGGTTTAATAGCAGCATTTCATCTGCTACGCTCTCTTGCTTACCGATTAGATCATTCGAATATACTACCATTTATAATTTCCTCCTTAGAATTAGAAAAAGCCGCCCGATTATTGGCGACTTCTCTTTGTTTATATTAGTAGGCGATTAGCCTACAGATATTAGTTACTTCTCGAATCTTGTGGGTATTTGTCTATACTTTAGAAGTTTATTCCAGTCGTTATCGTTTGGCGGTACGGGAATATCTCCGATACCTGCCGCATTTTGCATAAGAGGACGAGCACCCTTTCGACTTCTAAAACGCTCGTTCATGAAGTCTACTGCCCACTTATTCTCACTTTCGATTTGTAGGATCCCCACGACGGCTTCGAAATAATCACGTAACCCTTGCTCTGCCTTTTTACGCAGTGGATCGACTTTATTTTTGCGTACGGTCGGCACAATGTTAGTACGCCAATCATTTGCGAGATCATCGAGTGTTATCGTACCTGCTAGATTCGCCATTGCGTAATCCTTAGCTTTTGAGTATTCGTCCTCGGCGATCCTCAACGCAGCCTGAGCCTTTTCGATCTCTGCTAGTGCTGCTTTCTTTTGCGTCGCTACCTTTTTCCCCGCAAATTCTTGCTTTAGGATATCTTCATATGCTAGCGTAGCTGCCGTCACATCCTCTTTTGCCGCTTGTACCTTTTCTCGATAGCCTGCGATAAACTCGTGAGCCTTATCGTTTTGTACTGAGAATTCATCATATAGTTTCCATTCCATCTTTTATCTCCCCCTTCGTCTTTCCTTCTAGTAATCTGATACACTTCCGTAGTAATGAGATTAAATTTTCCCGCCACTTCGGTATGTGTTTTGTTTGTACTTCTTCGGGTTGCTCTTCTTGTAACCCATAAATATCGATCAAAGCCGCTTGTGTCCGCTCGTCCTCGAAGCCTTTTATCGTTTCGCTCGTTTCCTCAGGCGCTTTATAGTGGCACATGATGTCAGGAGCTCTTAAACACGCTTTATACACATCTTCTGTACTCGTATGTACGTCAAACGCCGATACGTCATCGCAGTTCATTATTACGATCGTGCGAATCTTCTCTTCGATTGGCTCGTCTCGTAAAGGTAAAATATTCTGTGCTATTACGTAATTGTCTTCGTAAATATATGTACATAAAAACCGTACCCCTCGCAGCTCGTGAACGTTACAAACAACTAGTGTACGCATGTAGGACTGACCTTCCTTTGCAGATCGTTCATCAATCGCTGCGTGTCGGTACTATAGAACCAAGCATCAATCTGTTCGAAATTCTTTTCGCCAACAAATTGAACAACGCGCTTTACGTTATCTTGATTCGCTATCGATCGCCCAACTTCCCATGCGCTTACACTTTTTGTGTCCACGCCAACAAGATCGGCAAATTGTTTTTGGGTTACTCCCATTAATCCGCGAATTAATTTTAATTTGCTGCTATTTAGCTGATACACCATATCGCTCCTTTACGTATTGATATTTTAAAATAAAAAGTAAGACGTAACCGTCAATGGTGTACTACCGCAGGCACGGGAAATGTGATCTTATCGCTCTGAGTAGCGATGAAGAAACCTGCGGCAATACTGAAAAATAATCCGAGGTATCGGAATACAGAAATAATCGATAACAAGTCGCCTATCCCTTACATACTATAGATACGACTAGATAGGTATTAATTGTATGCATTTTAGAATTTATTACAGTTTTTTTAGTTTTTGATACATAGAGTTATTCCCCGCAGCCTGTTACATAAACAGATTGTCGTTGTCGTATCGATCCTTAATACCTGCGCTCCCACGCGGTTTTTGCGGTATGATCTTCCAATCAGGCGCTAGTTCTGTGTTTAAATTAACCACTACGAAATCACGCCCATACTTCACCCTAGCTTCTCTTAAAATTTGCATTAGGTATGATGTTCGCTCACCTTTCGATAGTGGTTTAGTCGCTTCTGCCTCGTATGCTGCGCCTAGATCGGCTATTTTGGCATTTGTATTTTCGGCATTACCTTCGATAGTATTCCAATACGTTGTTTTGTTTGTTTTCATCCTTAAACCCTCCGATTATTTTTAATATGGTATGTGAAATTTTTAAAAATCTAGCACATGATCGATTGACAACGTGCGATAGTAAACTAACATCTTGTTCATTTACTGTTTACAGATGTGGAATTCTGACGTATCTTTCATTCTTCTGCAATAGGTATGTATCTCGATAAGATGAGCCGACTTACCGCCGTTTAGTACACTGCAATTTGGTATTAACTCTAGTTCTTGCGTATTTGTTTGCATTTTATAGCCTCCATTTTTATAATTTCCTGCGGATCATGTACAATTTCCGTATGTCGATTGTTTTCGATTTGCCTTCGCATCAAAACGCCATAACCGATAGGTCTTCGCTAAGATCTGACGCGGTTTCTATCGAATTCCCTTCGATATTTTCTACAACCTCTTCTCTCTTCGCTACTGCTTGCGCTTCGTTGATCTTTGCCGATTTCTTATGTAGCTCTTTTAGTTTCGAGTGATCCTTCGCTTCTTTCTCTTCGATCCATTTCATACGCTTCTCATAATTAACCGCAGCACTTGGAAATGCTTCGAAGACTTGCGCCTTCTTCATTGGTACGTGCGGTACATAGCAGTGATTCCCGCCTGTGTTCGCAGTCTGTATGGATATTAAGCCGACCTCTACGAGTTTCCGAATATGTGAGCGAAGAATATTTATAGATTTGTCGTATTTCTCCATTAACTGGTGTTGCGTTGGGTAGGCGTAGCCTTGTTTTTCGTTGTACCAATTCGCTATGATCGCATATAAAAGCGACATTTCAATCTTGTAACCATCGATCCATTGATAATAGTTGAGATCCTGCGGTACTTTATAGAAACTCATGCCTGCATTCTTTTCCTTTGGATTATATACTTCTGTCTTCGCATTACTTTTTAATTCAGCCGTATTCTTTTGACCCTTTCTTTTTGTTTTATCTTCTATACGCATTAGTTCCCATCCCCTTCAATTCATTTCATTGCTGCGTGATTTCTAAAAGAAGAGAAACCCTTTTCTTCTCTTTTCTTTTAATAGATCTAGTTCTTTTCTAGTTAACTGTCAGGTTTAGACAGTACACACTAACTATTCTCATTTTTAACACTCACTGGTTTCGTACCGTAGGCACTCACTGTTTTCAATTTTAATGTTAGGCACTCACTGTTTTGACCTTACACGTACATAAACGCGGTACGATTTTAGTTTCGACTGATTTCGTTTATAGATTTGTATTTAATAACGAAAGATAATAAACGATATTCTATGCGTTATTTTGAATAGAAAGGATTACGCCGATAAATAACTGATATTTCTTAAACGCCTCAGATTCGTTTGTATGACATTTTATGCGCTATAGATACAATAGAGCTCGAAATATAGGGAATACCGCTTATTTAGCAATCTGCGTAATTACAGGTGATAGGATTCGCTAGGGGATTTCGTAAGGATTCGCTAGGATTCGCTAGGGTATCGATGGGCTATTTCGTAAGGCTTTTCGGTAGGATAGTAATAGGAATGCGGTACAATCTAGTAGCTGCTGCGGGAAATCTACGCCCTG
>NZ_JBNLYC010000255.1:0-4668 GCF_050172015.1 Bacillus sp. GMa5/1
TCATAAAGCGAAAGGTAAGTATATAAACTTCTTAATGGATGATGATTTATTTCATGTAAATAAAATTGAAAAAATGATGAAATACTTTTTAAATGACCTAGATAATGAAATTAAGCTTGTAACATCCCATCGCCAAGTAATGGATGCAGAAGGAAACCTATTGCCAGATGTTTATTCAACGATGCGTTTATTTTATACAGATACGATTATAGATGGGTCACAATTAGGAAAAATGGTGATTATGAATCAAAAGAATTATATAGGAGAACCGACAACGGTTTTATTTCGTAAAAGTGATTTAACAGAACCGTATGGTGTATTTGATAAAAGGCGGTATCTTTGCAACGTAGATGTAGCTTCATGGTTATCCTTACTGAGTAAAGGGAAAGCAGTATATATAGCGGAGACACTCAGTTACTTTCGATTACATTCAAATCAGCAGTTAAATGAATCTAATAAAATGATGGATGGGTTAGAAGATTTTTCTCATAGTATTATTATAGCTGGAGAAAAATATGGTTTCTTATCCTCCGAAGAGGAGTTAGACAGAGCTATTACAAATTTTCTAGACTATGCAAGAAGAATTGTTCCATCATCCATATTATATTCATTGGATTACTATCAACAAATCAAGCTAAAGAAAATAAATATTGAAAAGAAAAAACAGCGTATGAATATCAACTCGCACCTCCCAAAAGTCAGTATACTAATTCCTGCCTACAATAGACCTCATTACTTAGAATTAGCCCTCAAAAGTGCTTTGAATCAAACCTATGAAAATATTGAAATTATAATTTCTGACGATAGTACAAATGATGAAGTAAAAACAATGATCCAGCCATACTTAAAAGAACATGAATGTATAACATATGTTAAAAATGAAAATCCATTGGTGGCTGAAAATTTTAATCAATGTATAGAGCTTGCTACTGGTGAATATATAAATTTTTTATTAGATGATGATTTATTTCATCTTGAAAAGATTGAGAGAATGATGAAATACTTTTTTGAATTAGAAAACATTGCATTTGTGACGTCGTACCGTGAACTAATTGATGAGAATGGAGAAGTATTACCCCCCTCAACATTGAATGTGAAAATTGCCACAGAAACTACAATTTTTGAAGGGGAAACACTAGGGAATTATATGTTGAAAAACTTGAAAAACGTAGTTGGAGAACCGACAACGGTTTTGTTTAATCGCAATTTTTTTGGAGGGAAATTTGGTTATTTTAAGGGGAAAGCGTATTCTTCTATTAATGACATTGCAACTTGGTTAGATATGATGAGGAAAGGAAAAGCAGTTTATATACAGGAACCTCTTAGCTACTTTAGACAACATAGTGGACAAAATCAAAAACAAATGCACTTTATATTAATGACAATTGAAGAATGGATTGAATTAATTACAGATGCACATAATAGTGGGTTTTTAAATACTGAACAAGATTATAAAGAGAGCTTATCTTATTGTTTGGAGAATGCAGGATTTATACTTAAGGATGCAGTAAGAAGTGGAGAACTAGATCAAATTTATAATGAAAAGATAAAAAGTGGGTTAATTAAACTAGTTACTCATATATTTGAGAAAAATATTTGTTATTGCCAATATTGCAATCAAGAATTTGAAAAATTTTCACCTTGGCCAGCACATTATGATTTTCTAAAATATGAATTTGAGATGTGGAATAAAGATACAGGTATCTGTCCAGTTTGCTATTCGATGGATCGTGACAGGTTGTATCGTGCGTACATTGAAACAGAAACGGACTTGTTAAGTAGGAATTATACTATGCTTCATATTGCACCTGAAGTGAAGGTAAGAGGATGGCTTAACCAGTTTAAAAACATTACTTATATATGTGGGGATTTAGAACCAAAGGATTCTTTAATGGAGGAAATTGATATTACGAGAATTGCATACGAAAATAATACCTTTGATGTTATTTTATGTAGTCATGTATTAGAACACGTGCCTGACGATGAAAAAGCAATGCGAGAATTATATAGGGTACTAAAGCCAAATGGATGGGGAATTATTCAAGTGCCAATCGCAATGAATGTAGATTTTATTATAGAGGATAAATCTATTGTAACGCCATTATTGAGAAAAATAGCCTTTGGTCAAGAAGATCATGTTAGGATTTATAATCGATCGGGATTTATTCAACGATTAACAGCTGCGGGCTTTAAGGTGGAATTGTATAACATAGCTCAGAAACAAGGGATAGAAATTGCTAGGAAATTCGGATTATCTGAAACGGATATGCTCTATATTGTCCGAAAATGATAGAAAGGAATAGATGCATATGGAGAATATTCCTTTTTTACGTGCGTCAATTGTACCTGCAAAAGAGTACTTAGATGAATTAGAGCGAATTGATATATCCCACATATATACAAATTATGGACCTATAAATCAACGTTTTGAAGAAACAATTATGTCGGAATTTTTTCAGAACAGGGGAGCAGTTACAACAGTAGCAAACGCAACGCTAGGGTTAATGGCGGCAATTCAATGTAAGAAAAGAAAAAAAGGAAAGTATGCTCTTATGCCTAGTTTTACATTCCCTGCTACTCCATTGGCAGCTATTTGGTGTGGCTTGGAGCCTTATTTTATTGATATTTCATTAGATGATTGGTGTATGGATAAAACGGTACTTTTGGATAAGATTGATGAATTAAAAGAAGAGGTTGCAGTTGTTGTTCCATATGCAACATTCGGATCATGGATGGACTTGAAAGAATATGAAGAATTAGAGAAAAAGGGTGTTCCGGTTGTTGTAGATGCGGCACCAGGGTTTGGATTAATGCATGAGGGTATACATTACGGTCAGAATTTTAGTGGTATGATTGTATATAGCTTTCATGCAACAAAGCCTTTCGGAATTGGCGAAGGTGGTATGATATATAGCCATAATGAGGAAGAGATAAATCAAATTAAAAGAATGGGTAATTTTGGATTTGATCATAATCGTGAATGTACGATGATGGGGTTTAATTGTAAAATGACTGAATATGCAGCAGCTATTGGGATTACAACGATAAATAAATGGAATCAAAAAGTGCAAGAACGAAATCGTATCTCTGAATGGTATAAACAGTTATTACAAAGTACGGGATTAATAAAAAAAGGCTGGCAAGTTCAAAAGACAAAAGCAGTTATTCATCAATTTATGCCTATTCTCTGTTCAGAAAAAATTAACAATATGCAGGTAATAGAAGAGTTAAAAAAGCAAAAGATAGAAGCTAGATCATATTTTTCACCATCTTGTCATCAACAAGATTTTTTAAAAAAATATAAGTCTACAGATTTAACAAATACAAATAAAATAGAAAAACGAATAATTAGTCTACCTTTATGGGAAGGAATGACAAAAGAAATCGTAGAGAAAATTATAATGTGTTTAATACAGAAGGTGGTGTCCACAGATGAATAGTTTTTATAGTCAAGAAGAGTTGAGCGAAATTGGCTTTCTATCTGTCGGGGAAAATGTATTAATAAGTAAAAAAACCAGCATATATAATCCAGGTGCTATATCTGTTGGAAATAATGTAAGAATCGATGACTTTTGCATTTTAAGCGGCAAAATTACAATTGGAAGTTATTCGCATATAGCGGCATATACAGCGTTATTTGGAGGAGAAATGGGGATTGAAATGCATGATTTTGCAAATATTTCATCAAAAACAATTGTATATGCAGCAATTGATGATTTTAGCGGAAATACATTAATGGGGCCGACTGTTCCACATCAATATAAAAATGTGAAAGCTGGAAAAGTTATTTTAAAAAAGCATGCCATTGTTGGTGCGCATTCTATTATCTTTCCAAATGTAGTAATAGGAGAAGGAGCGGCAGTTGGTGCGATGAGTATGGTAAAAGAAAGTTTAGATGATTGGTATACGTATGCTGGGGTGCCTGTAAGGAAAATAAAAGCTCGTAAACAAAAGATAGTAGAATTAGAAAATGAATTTTTAAAAAGCATTAATTCCTGAGTGTTTAAAAGATTTTGTTGCAGCATTTCTAAAAAAAATAAAAAAAGACATGTATGAGGGGATATTATGTGATTACTGTATTATTTATGGGGCTATCTTTATAGTAGAGTCTACATCAGGTTTATTAGAAGATCTATTCATACATGTGAAAGAAACAATTCAAATTCAAAGTATGAATCAACGCATAACAAAAGCCCCTGTAAAAACAGAGGCTGAAGGTATAAATAAAGATACATTATTTATGGAAGCATATGTAGAGTTAATCAATCATAAGTTTGTTATTTCTGAATTAGCTGTAGAGCTTTCATCTGTTCTAAAAGAATTAAATTGTTTTGTTCAATCATCTTTGCCACAGCTTCAAAGTGAGCTTGATTCTCAAGAACCTCAATCTGCTTCTCTTTAGGGAGTGATTGAAGTATTTCTTTTATTTCTTTACACTCGTATATGTTATTTTCAGAGTCTTCGATTAATTTATTGCGACGATTGGTGTATTCAAGTGCACCTAAAGTCGCTAATGCGCGAGGATCTAATCCTAGAATTTCCATGTATTCCTCTCCTTTCCTCTACAATAATTCGATAGGGGAAAGGAGAATCCTTTAATGATTTAGTAGAGTCTTTATATAGTTAGTGAGCGAGCATGTTATCTAGTAGGAATGTAGTAGGAATCTG